>LVVU01000050.1:1046-2697 GCA_006954465.1 Candidatus Methanoprimaticola hominis | reverse complement strand
GAGATCGATTTCGCATCGGCCGGACTGGTAGGGATATGCCTGTACTATCTGCTGGAGAACATCGCCCTCTCCTACACTTATGCCACCAACGTAGGCGTCATAGTCGCAGTGGTCCCGTTCTTCACCGCTATCCTGTCGCGCATCGTCTCGGGCGATGAGGAGAGGCTCGGAACGTGGTTCTTCCCGGGTTTCATCATATCCATGACCGGTGTGGCAATCGTCTCGTTCAGCGGAGGCGGAGAGGGGTTCGATCTGAAGGGGGACCTCCTAGCGCTTCTGGCCGGCCTGACATGGGCGATTTACTCGATCATCCTGCGGAGGATAACATCCCGCGGCTACAACACGATACAGATCACACGCAGGACCTTCATCTACGGATTCGTCTTCATGATCCCGGCCGCATGGATCATGGGATTCGATCCGGACTGGGGGGCTTTGAGCGACCCGTCGGTGATCAGGGACGTCCTGTTCCTGGGATTGATCGCGTCCGCGGTATGCTACGTGACCTGGGGGCTCTCGCTGGCTCGGAGCCGTCAGCGCCAGCCTCTACATCTACCTGATACCGGTGATAACCGTCATCGCTTCGGCGATACTGCTCGGAGAGCCGTTGACGTATTGCACGGCGATCGGTGTGGCGCTCACGCTATCGGGTCTCGTCCTCTCTCAGAAGGGCACGGGGCTGTCGAGGGATCAGGAGAGCTGCTGAAGGGCGTCGGCGGCCTCTTCGATGCCGTTGTCCGCGGCCATCTTCAGCCATTTCTTCGCCTCTTCCACATCCTCGGGCGTCCCGCTTCCGCCGAGATAGCAGAATCCGACGGTTCCCATGGCCGTCGGGACGCCGTTCATCGCAGCGCGGAGGAACCACTCGAATCCGGATTCGGGGTCGGACTGCATGGTGAGGTGTCCGAGCCTCTCCATGGCGAAAGCATCGCCGGCCTGTGCTCCTTTCAGGTACCAGGATCTCGCCTGCTCCAGATCGACCGGCGTCCCGTTCCCGAACTCGTAGCAGACCCCGACATGGAACATGGCGTTGACGCTCCCTCCGCGTGCCGCGGTCCTGTACATCTTCAGCGCCTTGGACTCGTCCTTCGCAACGCCGAATCCGTTCTCGTACAGGTATGCTAGAGCGGTGCGGGCCTCCTGGTCGCCCTGGTTGGCGGCCAGTGTGAGGTATCTCGCAGCCTCCTTGTAGTCCTGAGGGACGTGGATCCCGTCCATGTACGCCAGTCCGGCGTAGAGCTGCGCCTCGGGTATGCCGTCCTTGGCGGCGATGACGGAGAGCTCGGCAGCGCGCTCGTTGTCTATCCCTTGGTATTCGTCCTGCATGTACAGGCGGACCATCAGGGCCATGGCGTCGGTGTTGCCGAGGTCCACGGCCTTCTCGAGCAGCTCGTATCCGCGGTCCTCGTCGGCCTCCACGTCCCATCCGAAGAGATAGGCCATGGCGAGTGCGTACAGGCCTTCGGGATCGTCCTTGGCGGCCAGCTCCCTGACCTGCTCGATCGACAGCTCCGCCTCTCCGTCAGTCCCGTGGAAGATGAATCCGCGCTGCTCCATGCCACCCCATGGCGGTAACGGATATAGAAGCGACGGCCTCGGAGGGAGGATCCGAGGGAGCGGAGGGCCTTCTCGCACTCCTCCCAGCCCGGGT
>LVVU01000050.1:0-1033 GCA_006954465.1 Candidatus Methanoprimaticola hominis | reverse complement strand
GCGGAACACGGGATCGTGCACGCGATGGGACGGCCGATAGCCCTGGCGGAGATGCAGGCATTCGTGATAGACGACGAAGTCCCTGACCTCGTCGGGGATATCCGGGGAATCGAGGATCGACGATATCCCCACCACGCGGAACATGGTCCCGCAGAATCCGACGCGCCTGAGGTTGTCCCTGCGGGTCCAGGAGAACCAGGAGTTCTCTATATCCCCGGGTTGCAGGAGACCGGCCTCGAGGAGCCTGTCGACGGAATCGGGGATGAACGCGTATTCCCCGACATCGGTCCTCAGGAGATTCCTGCTCCTGCGGATGAACACGGGACGGCGGGTGAGGATGAAGTCCTCTGACGAGACGAAGTCGATGAACGACTCCGGCTCCTTCCATTGGAGGTTCTTCCCGCGGCGCACCATCATCTCGCCGAAATCTGCGAGGACGTCGTCGGGCGCTCCCCTCAGATAGTCGGATATCTGCAGGGTTGCAATCCCGGAGCGGATGGACCACCCGTAGTAGAAGTCCTTCTTCGGGACGAACTCCGCTTCCACGCGGTCTACGTATCCCTTGCAGCGGGCTGTCAGGAGATCGGACAGGTCGTCTTGCATTCCTCTTCCCCACGACTATGTCCTTCTGATGCTGACGGCGCTGCATGGACCGCTCCACGTATACGGGCTCGCCGTCGATGTCGCAGCCGCACCACCACATGGCGGTCGAGTATGTCGATGGTGTAGGGGTGAAGACCTGGACCTGCTCGGGATGTATCGAGAGCTCCCTTCCGCAGAAGCGGGCCAGCTCCTTCATGTCGTCGTCGGTGCAGCCGGGATGGGCGGCGATGAAGTAGTACGTCAGGAACTCGTTCCTCCCCATCCTGCTGCAGCAGGAATCGAACATCCTCTTGAATCCCTTCAGGACATCCGATCCCGGCTTCCCCATGAGGTCGAGGACCCCGTCGCAGACATGCTCCGGTGCTATCTTCATCTGCCCCGACACATGCTCGGAGACTAGTACAGCGTTTCTGAATTAACTTAATCATCA
>LVVU01000049.1 GCA_006954465.1 Candidatus Methanoprimaticola hominis | reverse complement strand
CCTCCCCTCCATCCTCAATCCGGTGCAGTCGGCAGTGAGTCCCGATCCGACGATGGCCGCGAGTCTGGGAGCGACCTCGCGTCCGATCGGAGTAGCTCCGAAAAGGATGGTGGCGGGCTCGGTGCGTGCAACGACCTCCGCTATGCATGCGGCGTAGGCCTCGGGCATGTAGGTCTCCAGATCCCTATCCCTGACATGGTACAGGGAATCCACGCCGTATCCGAAGATCTCCGAGTAGAGGGGCTTGATCTCCAGTCCTCCGAACACTACGGCGAACACCCTCCCTTCGGTCATCGATCCCGCGGCAGCGAGTATCTCGGCGCTCACCGGTGCGATCGTCCTCTCCGTACCCGAGCCGACGGTCTCTATGAACACGAGCGTCCCGTCGGCGGTGGACTGGTTGATGTCGTAGCGCTTCAGCATCCCCGGAGGCAGTCTTTCGGGGTCGTCCCCGGAACAGCTGCCGGAGCTGCATGTGGAACAGGATCCTCCTTCGCATCCGCTCATCTTACCGCCTTCGCTTCCTTGATTATGAAATCCGCCGCTGTGGACGGGTTGGTGATCTCCACCTTCATCCCCTTCCTCCCGTCCTTGACGGTGCTGGAGGAGACGATGGCGGTCTTGGAGCCCTTCAGCCCCACCGAGTAGAGCCCGAGTCCGAGGTCGACCCTCCCGATGGTGGCGATATCGGCCCTGGAACCACGGATGTATCCGGACAGGCTCTGAAGGCATCCGCCGGCATCGGCGTCGCCGAACGATACGACCGATCCGCGGGGAACCCTGCTCGTCCTGATGAACGAACCATAATCCTGCACGGCCTCGAATCCGTCCTTGACGATCCTCAGGGAGGATGTGTAGTAGAACTGCTGTGAATCTATGAACTGAGCTACCTCCGCAGGCACCTGTCCGGTATCGCCGTCGATGGCCTGCCTTCCGAAGATGTAGAGGTCTGCATCGGGCTCGTATCTCCCGATGAATGCCGCCAGGACCCTCGCTGTCGCCCAGGTGTCCGCTCCTGCGAAGTCCCTGTCGGTCAGCAGATATGCGCTGTCCGCTCCGAGTCCTATGCAGCGTCTGAGCATCTGCTCGGCCTGCGGAGGACCCATGGTGACCACAGCGACGGTATCGCCGTCCTCCTTCAGCGACAGGGTCTGCATCAGGGCGCTCTGGCTGTACGGGTCCATGATGGCCGGGACCCCGGCTCTGACGAGCGATCCGTCCTCTCCTGTGCGGACCTCCATCGTATCGGGGACCTGTTTGATGGCGACCACGTACCTCATGGGCGCTCCTCCAGTATGTTGCCCGGGCACAGCATGTGCTTGGGGTCCAGAGCGTCCTTTACCTTCCTGAGCTGCTCCATGCCCTCCTTCCCGTACATGAGCTCCATGTAGCCGGTCTTGATCTTGCCGATGCCGTGCTCCGCGCTGGGCGATCCTCCGAGCTCCACGGCCTTGCGGGCGAACTCGTCGTAGACCGCCTTGGCCTTGTCGAAGTCCTCCATGGACTTCAGGATGATCTCCACATGGGGGTGGTTGTTCCCTATGTGGCCGAAGATAACGTATTCGAGGCCGGCGGCATCGAGGCGCTCCTTGTAGAAGTCCATCATCTCGTCGGCATGCTCGTCCGGGACGGACATGTCGGTGCCCATCTTGTGTATCGATGGCATCTCGCCCTTCAGCGATGCGACGTACTCGAATATGGACCTGGGGATGGCATGGCGCATCTCCCTCATGCTCTCGCGGTCCCTCCTCTCGGTTCCGCACCACGTCGAGTCCGCGGAGCCTCCGTGCCTCTCGAGGATCCCGTTCAACCTTCCGATCCTCTCATCGATGCTGTCGTCGATGGGGAGGTCGAGGAACAGAGCGGAGACGGCGGTTTCCGGTATCTCGGGTATGCGCAGGAGAGCGGGGTCGTCCCTGCGTATCCTCCTGATGAGATCGATGGAGCCGTGGTCCATGTACTCGAGGAATTCGATGTCGAGCGACTTGTCGGCCTTGATATCCTTGGCCGCATCCAGCGCCTTCTTGTCCCCAGGGAGGAACAGGATCGCCGACAGCAGGGGGTGCCAAGGAGCGAGATACACATCGGCTTCGGTGATCACGCCGAATATCCCCTCGGATCCGATGAACAGGTCGACAAGGTCCATGTCCTCGCCTATCCTGGGGCCGGTCGCGTTCTTTATGCCAGTATCGAAGTCGTAGCCGGGGACCTCGATCGAATAGAGCTCCCTGCCTGCAGGGAACGTGAGGCGTCTTCCTTCGGCGACGATGTCCCCGCGGGTGATGTCCATGTCCTGTCCGTCCGCCAGTGCGACGGCTATGCGCCTGACCCAATCGCGGGTCGGGCCGTATTTGAATGTGGATGGTCCGGACGAGTTGCAGGCGATGTTCCCGCCGATGGAACCGTCCAGCTCCGTCGGGTCCACGGGATAGAACCACGGCTCCGGCTCGTCCTTCAGGGATTGGACCGCCCCGGGCGTGACGTCCGCGAGCTTCGAGAAGTCCCTCTCCATGAGGATCGCGTTCAGCTCCCTGACGGTCGTGCACGGAAGGACGCGGGCGAAGTACCCTCTGTCGTCCCTCCCGATCCCTATGACTCCAGTCATCCTCTCCAGTGAGAGGATGTAGCCTCCCGGAGGGACGCACCCTCCGCAGACGCCCGTCCTCATGGCGCTGACGGTCATCCTGTTGCCTTTGGAGTGGTTGATCCTCAGGGCCTCCCTCAATTCCGATTCGTTGTTCGGAGTGACGACGTACTCGGCGTTGCCGGTCATCTTGGACTCGTCCCTGAGATATCTGGAACCGGGCTTGACGCGCTGTCCGTCGAACATCTCATTCCTCCCATATGCGGGGGATCATGGCCGCTGTGACCGATTGCTCCGTCAGCGTTAGCCTGTCGAGGAGGCCCCTGCTGAGCAGCCCCACGGCCCCGGCCTTCTTCCCGATGCCTTCGCTACCGAACAGCGTGTCGAAGGCGTCTCCGACGGTGGATCCCGATCTGACCAGTCCGGCCACATCGTCCGGGTATCTGAATCCGGACCCCTGTCCGTATGTGATCCTCCCGTCCTTCGATAATATGCAGCAGTGCTGGATGTCGTATAGACCGTCGGGGAATTCGAACACCCCTGCCTCGATCCCCACGGACATCTGGTGGTCTCCGAGGGCTCCTCTGGCGCGGTTCTCCGCTCCCTGACGGGTCTGTTCTCCGAACGGCTGGTCCGGAACACCGCTCTTAGCATCCACGGCGGTGATCCTCACCTCGCCGTAGATCCTCTCCATCACGTTGCGGACGGCTTCGACCTTCACGCGGTTCAGGGATCCGACGGATATGTCGGGCACCGATGTGTGCCCGGAGCGGCCGTATCTCCCTTCCAGGATGGCGGATGCGCTGATCTTGGTGCCGTCGTCGGAATTGACCAGGGGGACGATCGAGAGCTCCAGGGGACGCACCCCCCTCCTGGACCTCTCCTCGTTCACCAGTCTGCCGTTGCCGAGCGTCTCCTCGGACACCACCAGCACATCGGCGTCGTCCATCACCGTCGCCGGACCGTACATGTCGTCGATCTCGAACACGGTGTAGCTGTTGCCCAGATGCTCCAGGCACCTCTCCAATGCAGGGAGTCTGACGCTCAGCGGGATGGATTCGTTCCTGCCCTTGGAGGCCATCCTGTCGCTGGTTATCCCTACGAGCACCCTGTCCCCTATCTCGAAGGCCCTCTTCAGAAGGGCGAGATGCCCGTCATGGATGACGTCGAAGGTCCCTGCTACCGCCGCTGTGGTCATAATGTGAATGCAACGCAGACGACGACTACCGCGACGAGCGCGACCCATATGAGCCCCAGCTTGCGGAGCTGGCGTTTCACGTCGTCCCCTGCGGTCTCCTTGCAGGCATCGCTGCAGAACCTGCCTTCTCCGACGAATGCCTTGCCGCAGTTCTCGCAGTGATGGTGCTGCGGTATCCTTTCTATGATGTTGTCGGCCATCTCATGCCTCCCTGCGGTCCAGCTCGTTCTGCACCACGACTATGCAGTGGTTGGCGTGCAGGCTGAGCGGGCCCAGTTTGATCTTGTCGGGGCTGTACGCCGCCATTACGGCCTCTTCCTCTTCGGTGGGGTCGCGGTCGTCGCCCATGATGAATATGGGATTCTCCGGGAAATCGTATTCCCTGCAGTCGATGCCGTCCTCCCTGAGGTAGATGAACGTCCCCTTGTCGGACAGTTCGGAGAGGATCTGCGCGAACGACCTCCTCACGACGCTGACGCCCGGGGTGGATTGGACCTCCATATCCCCGTTGAGAGGCTTCATCAGAGCGTTGCGTATCAGCGAGGCGGTGCTCCTCTCGTCGGGATTCAGATAGCGGACGCTGTCCCCCTTGAAGATGACGGTCTTGGGCGCATCGTCGCCCCCCTCGAGTACGAGGTAGCATTCCGCGTCCTTGCGGATGCCGTGGCTCAGGAACAGGGACGAGTTGACGCATCTCACCAGGATGTCGAGCCTTCCGGCGCCTCCTGCGATGTCGTCGAGCTTGAAATCCCCTGTAGTGACAGCTCTGTGGCCCGTGATGACGAAGCGCCTCATCGGATCACTGGAGCTCCTTGAGGCTGTCCAGGTCGACTCCGCCGAGCTGCTTCATCATCTGCTTGCGCATCTTGCGGTCCTTTCCGAAGGACTGCATGGTCTTCTTGGTGGAGTTGTACTGCTTGAGCAGCTCGCGGACGTCGTGGGATGTGACTCCGGCTCCCGCAGCGATCCTCTCGATGCGCTTGGCCTTGATGATGGAGGGGTCCTCCTTCTCCTCGGCGGTCATGGAATCCATGATCGTACGGAAGACGGTGAGCTTCTTCTGGGACGCCTCGTAGTCGATCTTATCCTCTATGCTGCTCATGCCGGGCAGCATGCTCATCAGCTTCTGGAGGGTCCCCATCTTCCCGACGGCGGCCATCTGATAGTACATGTCGTTGAGGTTGAACTTCCCGGTCATGATGGCCTTTCCGACCTTGGCCATGGCCTCGTCCTCTCCGATCTCCTCGGTGGCCATCTCCATGAGGGCGGACATGTCGCCCATCCCCAGGAGGCGGGATATGAAGCGGTTGGCGTCGAAGGGCTCCAGGTCGCGGATGTGCTCCCCGGTTCCGATGAAGACGATCCTTGCGTTGGTCTTGGAAGTGGCGGAGATCGCTCCGCCTCCCTTCGCGGTACCGTCCATCTTGGTGAGTATGACGCCTGTGACTCCGACGGCGGCATGGAAGGCCTCCGCCTGGGGTCCGGCCTGCTGACCGACCTGGGAATCGAGGACGAGGACCCTCTCGTCGGGCTTGGCGACCTGGGAGATGCGCTTGATCTCGTCGATGAGGTCGTCCTCCAGAGCATGGCGTCCGGAGGTATCGATGATGACGATCTTCTTGTCCTTGAAGCGCTCCATGCCGTGCTGGACGATGAGCGCCGCATCCTTCTGTCCGGGTTCGCCGTATACCTCGACACCGACCTTCTCGCCCAGCTGCTTCAGCTGGTCGAGGGCGGCGGGCCTGTAGATGTCGGCACCGATGAGTCCGACGGAGAATCCCTTCTTGGAGAAGTACAGCGCCAGCTTGCCGGTCGTGGTGGTCTTACCCTGACCGTACAGACCGACCATCATGATGGTCTGGGGCTTCATCTGGAGCCCTTCGCCGTTGTCCACGAGTCTGACGAGTTCCTCGTAGATGATGCGCATCAGGTGCTGCTTGATGCTCTTCCCTGCGGGAGGCGCCTCGTTCTTGGCGCGGTCCTTCACCCTGTTCGTCAGTTCCAGCACGAGCTTGACGTTGACATCCGCCTCCAGCAGAGCACGCTGGAGGTCCTTGCAGATGTCGTTGATCAGCTCGTCGTCCACCGACGAGGCGTGACCGACCCTGCCCAGGACGTTGCGAAGCGATTTACCCAGTCCTTCCAAGACCATCTGTATCGCGCGCACATAGGCGAGATTGGATATAAACGCTGGCCAGGATGAATCGGATCGGGCGTGAGAATGTGAAAGGTGGGGGATTGGCCAGAATATAAGAAGGGATGGGATGCACTCTACAGCCTGGCCAAATCCCTGCAATGTATATCAACAACAAATTTGTATAAATACTTTAGTCCAAAAAGCACCATATTATAGGATTGGAAGACTAAGATAATCGAAAGAAAAAGGTTTGTGGGGCCGAAGCCCCGATGAGTATCAGAGGTACCCGGACTTCTGAAGAGCCATGAGGTCCTCGGTGGAGAGCTTCTCTCCAGCCTTGAAGCGCTCGAAGATCTCCTTGGCTTCCTTCCTGCCCTCGACATCGCTGGTTCCGCGCCTCTTTCCTCCGCGGGCGGTGTTCTTCTTGCCGCCGCGGTAGCTGGCTGCGTCCCTGTCGATCTCGTGGACGGATTTGATCTGCTCGATGTGCTTGCGGTGCTCCTCATCGGCGGCCTGCTTGCACTCGACGAACTTGGCCTGAGCTGCGTCGGCCTCCTTTCTGAGCCTGTCTGCCTGCTCGTAGAAGCCGATCATCTTGTCGTGGGCGGACTGGGCCTTCTCAGCGTATTCGGAGACCTGGTGGTGGTAGGTCTCCGCCTCGGCCTTGGCATCCCTGAGCTGCTGGACGAGATCCTTGATCTCGTCGTTCTCGGAATAGGCCTTCTCCCTCTCCTCGATCTGCTTGGCGAGGAGCGAGATCTGCTTGACGATCTCGTTCTCCTTGTCCTTGCCCAGAGACTTGGTCATCTGGGTGTACTCGAGATCCTGGAGTTGCTTCTTCAGCTGCTTGACGAGAACCTCGTTCCTGTCATCGAATTTCTCGTTGCGGTAAGGAGCGAGCTGCTCTTTCAGGGCGCTGACCTTCTGGTTCCACTCGTCCCTGAGCTCCTTCGTCTCCCTGACCTTCTGGTTGAAGGAGTCGCGCTCCTCTCTGCACTTTCCGGCCTCGTCGACGAGCTCCCTGACCTGGCTGTTGAGGGCGTCCCTCTTAGCCTTCCACTCTTTGGTCTGGGCGTTGAGCTCATCGCGCTTCTTCCTGTGCATGTCTGCCTCTTCGTTGAGGCTCTCGCGGTTCGCTTCAGGAGCCGCGGTCTCCTCGGCAACAGGCTGCTCCTCTGATTCGCAGGGGGCTTCTGTCGTTACCTCAGTTACCATGACTTCCTGCTCCTCCATCTGAGAATCCTGCTGCTGTGCTTCCTCCGAAAAACCTTCCATAAATCCACACTCAAACATTCGACGCGACCATGAGTTAGAAGCATGGTCCACTTCGGAACGGCCTATCGTCACCGTAAATATAAGGATTTGCGTGGGCGCTTTCAGGACGCCCGTATATAGGTCCCCTGCGAGCATCAGGTTTAAAGTATTAGCCATTCGATGGCCGCCTCGATTTCAATGAGCAACGTCTGTCCCTTGGACTACCGCTACGGCCGCGATGAGATGAAGGCCGTATTCAGCGAGGATAGCCGCATCCAGAACGAGATGCTCGTGGAGGCCGCCCTCGCCAGGGCGCATGCGTCCCTCGGGACGATCCCCCAGTCCGCCGCGGACGAGATCACCCGCGTGGCTAGCCTCGACGTAGTGAGCGTCGATAGGATCAAGGAGATCGAGAAGGAGACCCGCCACGATCTGATGGCCATGGTCAAGGCGATGACCGAGAAGTGCGAGGGGGATGCCGGCAAGTACGTCCATCTCGGCGCCACATCCAACGATATCGTCGATACCGCGACCGCCCTCCAGCTCAAGGCGGCCATGGAGATCGTCCTCGAGGATGTGGACGACCTCATCATGGTGTTCGCCGCCCTCGCCAAGAGGGAGAGGGACACCCTCGAGATCGGAAGGACCCATGCGCAGTTCGCCATCCCCATCACCTACGGTTTCAAGGTCTCCGGCTACATCGCCGAGATGATCAGGCACCACTTCAGGATCGTGGA
>LVVU01000048.1 GCA_006954465.1 Candidatus Methanoprimaticola hominis | reverse complement strand
ATCCGCGGGCGGCGGCGATCATGGCGAGGGAGATCCCCATGTTCCCGGATGTCGGCTCGACGATGGTCCCACCCTCCTTCAGGAGGCCGCGGGCAACCGCATCATCGATCATCGATAGGGCCGGTCTGTCCTTGATGGATCCTCCGGGGTTGCACCTCTCCGATTTCACATAGATATGGGCTCCGGGGGGAACCATCCTGTTCAGGCGAATGATCGGAGTGTCGCCTATCGTCTCCGTGATGCTGTTGTAGACCGACATTGAGCCCCTCGATTATGGCACTCAGATAAAATAATCGCGATGGTCAGTACTCGATCCCTCTTCTCGCAGGGATGCCGCGGTCCATGGGATGCTTGATCAGTTTCATCTCGGTGACGAGGTCCGCGTATTCGATTATCTCTTCGGGGGCTCCGCGTCCTGTGAGGACGACCTCCGTCTCCGGAGCACGCTTCTCCAGCATGGCGATGACCTCCTGGGCTGTTACGAGTTCGAATCTCATGGAGTTGTTCAGCTCATCGAGCACGACCAGGTCGTACTTCCCAGAGGTCAGGGCCTCCGTCGCGAGTCTCATGCCCTCGGCGGTCAGCTCCCCTTCGGTCTCCTCGTTGGTCTTAAGACCGTGCATATGGTCCCTTCCCACAGGGAGGAGCTCTATCTCGAGCCTGCGGGCGGATATCTGCTCGCCGTAGTCCCCATCGGGCTTCAGGAACTGTATTATGATGACCTTCAGGCCGTTCCCGGCAGCCCTCATCGCCAGGCCGAATGCAGCCGTGGTCTTCCCCTTCCCGTTGCCGGTGTACACCTGGACCAGGCCCAGGCGCCTTCTGGCGTCAGCCTCCTTGTTGATCATATGCCTCGGAAAGATATGACGGCTAGCGGGTTTATAAAGAACGGGTATCGCACCCGCCAGGCGTATATCGGACGATGTCCATCCGAACCGTGATGAATGACGTCGGATTCTTCAGGAACCGCATCCCCGTGTTCGTGGATGCGGAGCACAGGTTCTTCGCAGGCGAGATGGGTGCCAAGGAGTTCAAAGGCATCTCCGGAGGATTCGGCAGTTACGCCCAGAAGGGCGGCGAGAGGGCCATGATCAGAATCCGCATGTGCGGGGGTCGCATGGACAAGGACAAGCTGGACTTCGTGATACGTTCCTGCGAGAGATACGGCGCCGAAAGGATCCATACGACCACCTGCGAGACCGTGCAGGTCCACGATCTGACAGGCGACCAGGTGGCGGAGATGATGTCCGATGCTCTCGACCACGGTATCAACACCCAGGGCGGAGGAGGGGACAATCCCCGCAATGTCTCGGCAACATCCCTCTCCGGGGTGGAGCCCGGCGAGTACTTCGACGTCTACCCTTATGCCAAGGCCGCCGAGGAATACCTCCTGGATATCATGACTGAGGTGAAACTGCCCCGGAAGCTGAAGGTCACGTTCTCCAGTTCCAACAGGAACGAGACCCATGCGACGTTCAGGGACCTCGGATTCGTCGCCAGGCCCGATGGGCTCTTCGACGTCTGGTCCGCCGGAGGATTGGGAAGCAATCCGAAGATCGGCGTGCAGGTCGCGGAGGCGGTGGATCCATCCGAGATCCTGTATCATGTGCGTGCGATGGTCGACAACTTCATGGAGCACGGCAACTACGAGAATCGTGCGAGGGCGAGGACCAGGTATATGAGGGACGAGCTCGGGGACGAGGCCTACATCTCAGAGTACAGGAGGCATCTCGATGCTCTTCTGGAGAAGGGTGGCATGGATGTCCATCCTGCGCCCGTCGGTCATCCCGTCAAGCCGTATGAGGAGGTTCCCTCAGGCATGAAGCGCATCTTCAGGCAGAAGCAGGACGGCCTCTACTATGTCGCATACCGTCCGGTGGGCGGAAACCCCTCCCTCGATGCTCTGAAGAGGATCAGGGACGCCATCGCGGATATCCAAGGGGCCGAGCTCAGGATCTCCCCCGACTCCGCGATCTACATAACCGATCTCTCGGGTTCCGAGGCCGTCCGCGTGTCCGATGCTACCGAGGGGGGTGCCGATACCCTGTTCGAGACATCCGTGTCCTGCATCGGTTCCTCGATCTGCCAGCAGGGTCTGCGCGATTCATCTGGGCTTCTGGAGAGGATGATCGATGCGGTGAGAACCGCCGGAATCCCCGCGGATGCGCTGCCGAGATTCCGCATATCCGGATGCGTATCGAGCTGCGGCTGCCATCAGGTCGGGGTCATCGGCCTCCAGGGAGCGACGAGGACGGTCGACGGCGGCTCCGTTCCTTCATTCGCGGTGACGATAGACGGCTGCGGCCTCCAAGGGAAGGAGAGGTTCGGTCATTCGATCGGAGCCATCGCCGAGGACAGGATCCCGGAGGCGGTGGTTCTTCTCGGAAGGACGGTGGCGCAGTCCGGGATGGCATTCGATGAGTGGTATAGCAGCAACGACATCCAACAGGTCTGGGCGGACTATCTAATCTGATCATTCAGAACGATCGGAGGAAGGGCCATGCACACACTCGTGCGTGCATGGCCGTGTTTCGATGAAGGGTGCTTCAGTCCTTCTGAAGATGGTTCTGGGCCCTGATGCTGCGCCTCATGATCTTCCCCGAGGTGGACTTGGGAAGTGATGCGACGAACTCGATCGCCCTGGGGTACTTGTACGGGGCCGTACCCTTCTTGACGTAGTTCTGCAGCTCCTTGGCGAGGGCATCGTCGCCCTCGTATCCCTGACGGAGGACGATGGTCGCTTTGACAAGCTGTCCTCTCACCGGATCGGGGACGCCCGTTATGGCGCACTCGAGGACCGCGGGGTGATGCATCAGCACGCTCTCGATCTCGAATGGGCTGATCCTGTACCCGGAGGATTTGATGATGTCATCGTTCCTTCCGACATACCAGAAGTAGCCGTCCTCGTCCTTCCAGGCGACGTCGCCCGTGTGGTGGACGTGCTCCTCCAGCAGCTCCCTGTTGCCCTTCTCGTTCTTCAGGTATCCTACGGTGATCCCAGGCTCCCTGGGGGCCACCCTGACGATGATCTCCCCATCGACACCGGGAGGGACGCTGTCGCCGTTCTCGTCGACGAGGTCGACGTCGAACAGGGGCGACGGAATGCCCATTGACCCCGGTTTCGGTTCGTAACCCTTCCAGGTCCCGACTATCGGGGGCGGCTCTGTCTGTCCGAACGCCTCCATGAGCTTCAGGCCGGTCTTCTCCAGCCACATGTCGTATGTGTTGGGGCTGAGCGCCTCCCCGGCGATCCCGGTATGGGTGAGGGAGGACAGGTCGTGACCTTCGACCCCGGCGTTCAGGAACATCCTGAACATGGTGGGCGGGCTGCAGAGGGTGGTGATCCTGTACTTCTCGATCTTGTCCATGATATCGGACGGTTCGAACTTGTCGAACTCGTAGACGAAGATCCCGGCCTCCAGCATCCAGGGGGCGTACAGCTTCCCCCAGGCGCATTTGATCCATCCCGTGTCGGCGATCGTGAAGTGCAGTCCGTTGGGGTCCACGCAGTACCAGTTCATGGCCGTCAGGATGTGGCCCAGAGGGTACGAGTAATCGTGGAGGACCATCTTCGGATCCCCTGCGGTCCCCGATGTGAAGTACATCAGCATGGTGTCCTTGGAGCTGTTCGGGACCCTGGTCCATTCCTCCGATGCGGCCTCCACGCCCGCGTCGAAGTCCACCCATCCCTCCCTCTCGCCGTTGACCATGAACTTGAGCTCCAGCGAGGGGATGTTCTCCGAGATGTCCACCTGTTCCGCGATATCGCAGGTCCCGGTGCACACGCAGGCCTTGATCATCGCCGCGTTGACACGGTACTCGATGTCGTGCTTCCTCAGCATGAAGGTGGCCGGAACCATGATGGCCCCCATCTTATGGAGCGCCACCGAGAGGTACCAGAACTGGATGCTGTGCTTCACCACCACGAGGACGTAGTCGCCCTTGCGGATGCCCATCGACGTGAGGTAGTTGGCCGTCTTGTCGGACATCCTCTTGATCTCGCCGAATGTGAGCATGCGCTCGTCGCCGGCCACGTTGCACCATTGGAGGGCCCTTCTGTCGGGTTCCGCCTCGGCTATCCTGTCCACGACGTCGTATCCGAAGTTGAATCCCGGCGGGACGTCGATATGCGCCTTGACCGTCCTGCCCTCGGCATCTTCCTCTGTGCGGAGATATTCCTTCCAGAGGCCGATCAATCCTCATCACCCTTCCTCATGACAATGGCAAGGAACGTGCACCCTTCCCTGGAGGTGGCGATCATGCCGTGACCCTTTCCCGAATCGTAGTAGAGGGAGTCTCCCGGGCCGATGTCCACGACCCTCCCCTCATGGGAGAAGCGGAGGGTTCCGGATAGGATGTAATCGTATTCCTGTCCCTCGTGGTGCGAGAGGGCGATCTCCTTGTTCTGCTCCTCGGGAAGGAACGGGGCGTGGACCAGGAACGGCTCGGAGATCTTGTTCTTGAATGTGGGCGCCAGATGGTAGTATGTGAAGCCTTCGCGCCTCTTGATCGGAAGCCCTTCGCCGGATCTGACGATGGAGAAGTCCGTCAGACGGGGGTTGCTCCCTGTTATGATTTCTATCATATCCACGCCGAGCTTGTCGGCGCATTTGTACAGGAATGTGAATCCGAAGTCCTCGGTGCCCGACTCGAGGCGGGCGTACTCCTCTTCGGAGATCCCCGTGGCCTCGGCCATCTCCGCCTCGGTGAAACCGCACATGTCCCGGAGGGCGCGGATCCTCTCGGCTATCTCTGGGATCTTGGGGGCTGAGCTCATGCGTGGGTGATGCTCGGGATATCTTAAATACCCGTCCCGGCCCCATCCGCGGATATATAAATGAGGTCACATTCGCGCGATTATGAATGGTACCGACAAGGGTGCATTCGTACCGACCAGGCTGACCTTGTTGTCGATGCTTTTGGTCTCTATGCTGATGCTCATGGGAGGCGCCGCGGTCGCTCCCGCGCTCCCGTTGATCCATGCCGCCTTCCCCGACAGGGATTTCGCCGTATCTTTGATAATAACCCTGCCATCCCTCGCGGTCGGGTTGACCGGATTCGCCGTCGGGAGCCTGGCCGACAGGTTCGGGAAGGTCAGGACCCTGGTCGTCTCGCTGATGGTCTTCACGGTCTGCGGTGCGGCCAGCTTCTTCCTGGAGGATCTCGATGCGATCCTTGTCATGAGGTTCATCGTCGGAGTCGGCATCGCGGGGATATCCGCAGCCGTCACTGCTCTCATGGCCGAGTACTTCACCGGAGCGGCCAGGATCAAGGTGCTGAGTTATCAGTCCGCAGCGATGGGAGTGGGGGTCCTGCTTCTGGAGTACACCGGAGGGTCCCTGGCCGCATTCAGCTGGCATGAGCCGTTCCTGGTCTATCTCATAGGCATACCCATCATGCTCCTGTGCATCCTGTCGATGAGGGAGCCCGCGCACGAGTCGCCTGTCGATTCGGACGCGGTCATGCACGAGCCCGTCCGTCTGGCCGATAAGAGGTTCATCGCAGTATGCTACGGAGCCATCTTCGTCTGCCAGACGATGTCCTTCCTTCTTCCCACGAGGATCCCCACGTTCCTGGAGGATTCGGAGCTCCCCGGATACGTGTCCGCATCGATGGTCGGATTGTTCCTGGGGGTCCACGGCGTCACGAATTCCGTCGTATCCCTGATGTACAGGAGGATCGTCACCGTCATCAGGCCGTTCTTCATCATGGGCCTCGGATTCCTCATCATGGGGGTCGGGATGGTCCTGCTGATCCTCTCCCCGACCGTCATCACCGCTCTGACGATGATGATCCTGGTCGGAGTGGCCATCGGGATGGTCTGCCCTGCGGTCTCCAACACCCTGGCCGGACAGGCGACATCCACAACATCCGGGAAGATCATGGGAGGATACTCCACGTTCCTTAACTTCGGGCAGTTTGCGATTTCGCTGATCAGCGTCCCGCTGCTGTTCATGGTCGATGGCAGCATCCCCGCTCTCTTCGCGATCATGGGTGTGCTCGCTCTTATCGTCGGGATCCTTTTCACATCGTACTGCGCCAGGGACGGCAGATTCAAGTCCGCCGCAACCGGTGCCTGAAGGGGTGATTCGGGATGGAGGGAGGCTACACGGGCAGGGAGATGAAGCTGGTCCTGCTGGCATGCTGCCTCTCCGGATTCGTCACTCCTCTACTGAGCACCATGATGAACCTCTCGCTGGTGGGTATCGGCGAGGAGTTCGCCGTGGGATCCCATATGCTGGGGTACGTCAACACGGCCTTCCTCATGTCATCCGTCGTGTTCATGGTCCCGCTGTCCAAGGCGGCGGATATCGTGGGCAAGAAGCGGATGTTCATCGCAGGCGTGGCGCTCATCCTGTTCGCCAGCATCCTGGCGGTCTTCTCGCCGTCCTTCTGGTGGCTCATCGCATGCAGGGTCCTGATGGGGGCCGGTGCGGCCGCATCGACCTCCACGAGCATATCCCTGATCACCGACGTGTATACAGTCAACCGCGGAGGCGCCATCGGGATGCAGACCATGTGCGTGTATGTCGGACTGGCTGCCGGTCCGCCTCTCGGCGGAACGCTCAACGACGTTATAGGATGGCATGCGCTCTTCCTGCTGATCATCCCGCTCTCGGTCGGTGCCATCGCCTGCATGTCCCTGTTCCGTCACGAGATCAGGCCGGAGCAGGGTCGCGGATTCGATATCCGCGGTTCCATGCTGTATGCGATCGGGATAGTCGCCGCCATGTGCGGAGTCATGAACATGCCGCAGGCATGGGCGTTCGCATCGCTCGTCGCGGGCATAGTGTTCATCGCCGCCTTCGTCATATGGCAGCTCAGGACGCCAGATTATCTGTTGAACGTCCGCCTGTTCAAGAGCCGTGTGTTCTCGGGTTCGTGCCTGGCGGCCTTCCTCAACTACGCCGCCTCCTATTCGATCGCCTATTTCATGGCCCTCTATCTGCAGAGCATAGGCGCGCTCACGGCCACGCAGGCGGGGTTGCTCATGCTCGTGCAGGCGGGGGTCCAGGCGGTTCTGACGACGTACTTCGGCAGGCTCTCCGACAGGGTGTCGGACAAGCGCATACTGCCGACAGCCGGGATGGCTCTGACCGCTGTCGGTGTTTCCATGTTCCTGTTCTACGGAACGGAGCTGGATCTTCCTCTCGTGGTGGCTACGATGGTCGTTCTGGGTACCGGGACCGGGATGTTCTCGTCCCCCAACACATCGGTCATCATGGGGGCCGTCGGGAGGGATGAGACCAGCGAGGCTTCGGGAGTCGTCGCGGTCATGCGTCAGACCGGCATGATGGTGAGCATGGGGGTGGCCATGATGTTCATCACCCTGGTCATGGGCGGATCCGACGAACTGGTGCCGGAGAACTACGGCCTGTTCGTGGATGTCATCCATCTGTCGTTCGGCATCTGCCTCGTCATGTGCATCGTGGGTGCTGTCGTATCCATGCTCAGAGGCAAGGGCACCAGGGCCGATTCGGATGGTGCATCCAGGGATATATAAGACATCCTAAGAATTGATAGCTTCATCTAAATGGCCCTATTCCCACGGTATGTATCCTGATTGTGATAGATTTAGGAAATCTTATCTCAAAACGCCTAAATCTACAGCTTGATTAGCGGTAGATATGTCAAAAGTGGCGGACGACAACTTCGAATTCCAGAAGATCGTCGTGGTCCTCGGTTTCACGCTGCTGTTCATCAAATATCTGGCCTATTGGCTGACCGGTTCCGTTGCCATCTTCACCGATGCCACCGAGTCCATCGTCAATGTCGTCGCCGCTTGCATAGGGATCTACGCGCTCTATCTGTCGGCGCAGCCGGCCGACAAGGGCCATCCATTCGGTCATGGCAAGATCGAGGTGATATCCTCGGCGATCGAGGGCGCCATGATCATCACCGCCGGTATAATCATCCTCTACGAGACCGTGGATTCGTTCATCAATCCCGGGGACATCTCCGATCAGCTCAACATCGGTATGGTCCTCATCTTCCTGGCAGCCCTTGCCAACTTCGCAGTGGGGCGCGCCGCCATAAGGAAGGGGAACAAGAACCGCTCTCCCGCATTGGTAGCCAGCGGGAAGCATCTGTGCTCGGACACGTACTCGTCCGTGGGGATCCTCATCGGACTGGTGGTCGTCTACGTCGCACAGACGATGGGATACGACGCCAGATGGCTGGATTCCTCCATCGCCGCCGTATTCGGTGTGATCATCCTGGTCACCGGTATCG
>LVVU01000047.1:1384-2582 GCA_006954465.1 Candidatus Methanoprimaticola hominis | reverse complement strand
CATATCATCAATATTTATATTTAATTCTTCAGCATACTTTTTACAACCATCACTACACCATCTATATAATAAGTCATAAAAATAATCCATATCAACAGATGGCCATAATTCTTCTCTAGAATAATCTGATTCCACACATTTAACATGGCGAAAGTAAAACTTTTCAAGTTTAGGATAAATAAGTATATCCTCAATACCAATTTTTTCTTTATGAATTACAAAGCTAGGACAATATGCCACAATATTTTTATCAGAAATCTTTTTAATCTGTAAATTTGCAGGTACATATGACTCAAAAATAAACGACGGGATTAAAAAACCAGCTTTTTGCTTAAATATTCGTGATGTATGAAAATGCGATTCCGATAAGAATCATTGTTACGGGAGATGAACGGACAAATCTTGAGATGATGATGACTCCGAATGCTGGAATTAGTGCTCCAAGGAAGGCGTTGGTGACGATGCCATATTCTCCTGCAACGGAAGTGAATGTCATACCCGCTATGATGGCCGCCACAGCTCCGAAAGATGCACCAGACGAGATTCCGGTCGTGTATGGATCGGCTAAAGGATTAGCGACGATGCTTTGCATCATTGCTCCAGCGATGGCCAACGATGCACCTGCTACGATGGCGACAACAATGCGTGGCAGTATGGAATTCCATATGAAGAAGTCCATCCACCACTCTTCGGAACGTAGTGGATATTCGCACCCTAGAAGGTGATTGATTATGTATTTGTATGAATCTAGGGCTGAAACTCCACGGGTGATGGTGCAGGTGTATCCGATTACCAGGATCAGCAGGAAGAAACAGATCAGAATGAATACGATCTTTTTGAGGATATCTTTACGATATTCTGTGATAAGATTGTCTTCCGAGATGATCCGATTATTCATGGTATCACTGGATGATACATCCAATTAGTTACCGAACTTAACTGTATATTAAACCTGGCTTACAGAAGATATGGCTGTGATTGCCGGTTCGATGGTCGAATATAGAGTTTGCGTGTTTCAGGATCTAAACAATGGTGTTGCATACTGTGAGGGGCCGATTATCATGAGAGGTGGTGAGATCCACCGCCGTCCGAATTCACGAGAGGATTATCAGGGCTGTGTACGAAATAGATGATATTGCAGATGGTCCTACAAATGCTTGTTTTCCAACACTCACTACAACATGAATACGATAAACCA
>LVVU01000047.1:372-1343 GCA_006954465.1 Candidatus Methanoprimaticola hominis | reverse complement strand
TTCTTACGTGAGGACTCTCACTCCTCGCGGGACCATGGTCGATTCTCTTTACCCGACAAGGCTCTCACCCCCGTCGGAACCATATTCCGAGACGGCCAATCCCGTATCCCATAAGAACAGCAGGGGATGGATGGTCGGATATCGTCCGAGAATATGCGCTTCTTTCCCCCGATATCATTACCGAAATCGTTCTTTCCGAATCACACGGATGTCACTGGATGCCTGTATTCCAGAATCGCATTAATCGCCGTGAACACGGGGATCGGCGCCAGCATGAGCATGAATCCCTCGATGGACATCATCAGCTCCATCCCTTCCGCATACGCCTCCGATGCCCTATCGATCGATACATCGGATATGCCGTAGGCCAGATCCTCCGGCCTCAGGAAGAGCAGTATCGCCAGGAGGACGGCTTCCCCGCGGTCGCAATCATCGCGGCAATCGTCGCGATCGCCGTTCTCGCTGCAGTCGTGGTCTACAGAAGGACCCGCTGATCCGAAGAACGAACCGGGAACCACAGCGGTCCTTGCGGACCGCGCAAACCGATTAAGGGGTGGCTGCTCGTCGGCGGCCGTCCCATCCTTCTGCATCTCGACGCTGGACGTCGGGCTTTTCGCGGACCTCGATGGCTTCTGGGGTCTGCCTTCTTCTTACATCGTTCTCCGATCGATGATCTCGCCTGGTATGAATGTCAGAAATAGGGGAGATGGATTCTCTCCATCCATCATGAAAGTGGAGATGGGTGGTATCGGACCCCTGCCGGATCTCGGCATCGAATTGGACGGGATGGTCGTCATCACCGGCACCAACGGGACTGGCAAGAGCACTTTGCTCAAGGCGATCTACAGCATTCTCGGGAGAGCTGTGGATTACAGCGACATCGTTGAGTCTGACATCCGGATGAACCTGACGAATCTGATGTTTCTCTCCGATCGCCATCGCTCGAAGCGTCTCGACCGGTTCGAAGAGCG
>LVVU01000047.1:0-360 GCA_006954465.1 Candidatus Methanoprimaticola hominis | reverse complement strand
GTGCTCTGATCGTGCAGTTGGAGAGCCTCATCGAAGCGGAATCCCCATCCCATAGAAGGCTGGAGTCCGTCAAACAGCTGATCCGCAACAGGGATGACGAGACGGTCTATGGCACGGTAATCAAGAACTCCATCATCAAGGAGTTCGGAGGAATGGAGCAGTTCAGACGTTTTGAATCAGATTCGGACGTCTATCTGAGATTAATAGGCACCGATCCTCTCGAGTGCATCGTGGATCAAAGCGGAAAGGTGGTATTTCGCGGTTCTTTCAACAATCTTCAAGCTAGGTGACATGCGAGTTGGTGGATTCCGAGTAATAGCTATTACAAACATTACAGACAGCTGTTATTATACGCACAAC
>LVVU01000046.1:8563-9248 GCA_006954465.1 Candidatus Methanoprimaticola hominis | reverse complement strand
TCAATGCGAATTGGACGATCAGAAGGAAGAATACGGGCGTCCAACTGAACGCTATCACCGCCAGAGGGACCTCGATGCCTGTTCCGGGATCCAGCTGATGGAACCATATGCCGAGGACCACGATCGTCAGAACGAGAATGATCCATACGATCATGGAGATCTTGGTGACAGGTCCGCCGATGATGCTGGAGCACTTGCGGGCGGTCTTCCTCAGCTCGATGGCGTTTCCGCCTTTGGACTCCACGTAGTCGCACAGTGCGGACATCCATTCGGCATCCCTTCCCAGATGGTTGCGGTTCCTTCTCGCCACACAGAACATCATGAAGCTGGAAAGGGCCGCCTCGATAGCGAATGCCGAGATGACGAGAATTCTGAGACATCCACCGTATGAGTCCGCAGAGAAGTGCACCTCTACGGAGTAGGTATCGATCCAGAGGATCCATGCGGCCATGGCCGTCCCGCAGATGAGAGGCACCACCAGGGATGCGATGAACAGCCACGGCTTGATCATCATATCCCTGTCACCGCGATGGACGACGCAGTTCACGAATTCGTCTGCGCCCCGATTCCTCTCCATGTCAGAGGCTAAGGATAATGTCATAGTAAATGCATCGCCCCGGCATGGATGGAAAGGACGAGGCCAGCATCCCGGAGATAACGACGAAGAGGCCTGCAGGTGTGATTG
>LVVU01000046.1:0-8548 GCA_006954465.1 Candidatus Methanoprimaticola hominis | reverse complement strand
ATGGTGATCTACTTCGCCAAGATCTGCGTCCTATCCATGGGTCTGTTCGTAGAGGCTCCGTCCGACGGACCGATAATGAGCTGGAACCTCCTCTTCCTGTTCGCGGAGGTCGCCATGCTGTTTGTCACGGCGGATTCCCTGATGGGGCTGTCCTCACGCAGGCCCAAGGGGTGGAAGAAGGCCGCCCGCGGGGCCGTTCTGCTCCTGTTTTTCACGTTGATCGGCTCCCTTATCCGGGATTCGGTCGTCGTATCCGGGCTCGTCACTCTTAACCCTCTGGTTGTCGCACCTTTGGTGCTGATCGTGATGGCTGTCATACTCCTGCCTTCGGTCAGGGATTACTACGTCCCTCCGATGGAATCGAGGAAGCCGTTGTGGGCATGGATCGGGTTCGCCGCCGTATCCGAGCTGTACCCTGCGGGAACGTATCGCATAAGGTACGACGAGGAGCGCGAGTATCCGAAGGAGCAGCCGAAGGTCGAGAGGAAGGGGTTCGGATCCTGGTTCAAGCTCCGGTGAGATCGTCTTCGAGATGTCACGGGCGGAATCGGTTCCCTTCCCAGGAGTCGACCGTCTGCTTGCGACGGTAATTGCCCATCCTGTCCTCCGGAGAATATTTAGGGGGAACGGGGCAAGTGGTTTCCGACCCGCACGCTTCGCATGTGGGGTCGAGGCTGTAGCGCCCGCAGTTCTTGCAGCGCCTGATGCGTGAGCTCATTTGCTCTCGCGCTTCAGGGAGGCGACGCCTCCATTGGAGACGAGGTCGCTGATCGCCGCGTTGGAGATGTCCTTCATGATCTCCTCGGCCTCCTTGTACTCGGGCGCCTTGACGACGACCCTGTACCTGGGGCATCCTACGCAGGTGATCTCCGCGTCGGCTCCGTCGGCGGCTGCCATGCCCTTGAGGAGGGCATTGCGGACGAGCTCCATTCCGTTGGGAGCGGACGAGGTCATCTCGAGGATGCCATCGATCTGCACGGAAGGAGCGGCGACGTTCTCGTTGGCGACCTCCATGAAGGTGTCGATCCATTCGCCGGAGTAGTCCTCCAGGAATGCATCGGTGTCGGCGACCGCCGACTCGAACGCGTCGTAAAGGGATTCGTAATCCTCCAGCAGCTCGTTTCCGAACATGTCGTAGGCCTTGTCCACGGAGATGTCCATCCTCTCGGCGACGATCTCCACGAGCTTCTCGGCCTTCTTCTCGTTCTTCCACTGCTGGATCTTCTCTCTCTTCTGATGGTCGTTGACCGCTTTCAGGGAAAGGTCGATGTGGCCCTTCGAGGAGTCCACGCCCAGGACCTTGCAGACCACCTTTTGACCTTCCCTGACGAAGTCTCTGATGTACTTTACCCAGCCAGTGGCTACGTCCCGGACGTGGACGAATCCTTCCTTGTCGTCGTACTCGTCGAGTGAGACGAAGGCGCCGAAATTCTTGACGCTCTTCACAGTGCACACGACGAGCTCGCCGTTCTCCGGGAAGCCTCTGACCCTTGCCATCAGCCGACTACCTCGAGGATCTCGCCTTTGATGTCGCCGACGCCGCCCTTGGGGACGACGAGGGTGGAGCCACAGACGTGGCAGGTGACCTTGGTGGCGGCCTTCTTGAAGACGATCTGCTCGGCACCGCAGTCGGGGCACTTGACTTTGATGAAATCTCCGGTCATTCGAATCACTCCGTAAGCTCGAACTTCTTTGCGCGGATGCACGGGGAGATGTTGGCCTTCTTGCACTGGGTGCATCTGTACCTGAGGTTGATCCTCTTGGTGGGCTTCTCCCTTCCCTCGGGCTTAGGCCTCGGGAAACCTCCGTAACCGGCGGTGACCTTTCTGAATCTCCTCTGTCCCCATTTGAGCTCGCTGGCTTTCTTCTTCTTGACCCTCTCCACTTCCTGCTCCGTGTGGGTTTTGCAGTAGGGACAGTATCTCTTGATAGTCCTGGGCATCTTCATTTGAATCACCTAGAATGTGAACGGGGACGTGCTAATATGGGGGTCCTATATAAGAGTAACCATCATGCGGGGAGTTGCTCCCCGATATGTGGATATCAACCCTTGCGGACCGACTCCGACACCTTGGCGATGTTCCCCTCCGTGTCGCACACCAGAGCCTCGAAGGCTGTGTTCAGGAACAGTCCGTTCTCGACGACTCCGGGGATCACGTCGATCCTGGACTCGATGAAGAACGGGTTGTCTATGCCCTCGGGGAATCTGCAGTCGTAGATGTAGTTCCCACCGTCGGTGACGAAGGGCTCTCCGTCCTTCATCCTGAGGACGGGGTCGCAGCGCTGCATCCTGAGGGCGTTCTTGGTGTGCTCGTGACCGAACCTGAGGACCTCGACCGGGAGGGGGGCCTTGGTGCCGAGCTTCTCCACGATCTTGGAGCCGTCCGCGATGATGATCTCCTGAATGGTGGCCGCGGCGACGATCTTCTCCCTGAGAAGGGCGCCTCCGAGCCCCTTGATCAGATTCATCTTGGGATCGATCTCGTCGGCTCCGTCGATGGTCACGTCGAGCTTGTCGACCTCGTCGATGTCGACGACCCTGATCCCGCACTCGCGGGCCAGGTTCTCGCTCTGGACGGACGTTGCGACGCAGGTGAGATCGTACCCGTTCTCGTTGACGAGCTGTCCGATCCTCTTGATGGCGTAGTATGCGGTCGATCCTGTTCCGAGTCCGACGTTCATCTTGTCCTTGACATAGGTGTCAACGGCTTTCTCGGCGACAATCCTCTTCATCTCGGCGGCTTCCAGTGCCATCTGCGGTCACTCCGTGCTCCCGTAGCGTCCGGACTATAATCCATTTTTCCTCCGAGCAGCGGCGGAGGGGAATTATATGGTCCCCCGCATGGGAGGGGCATGAGGCTCGCATCCCTGTATTCCGGCGGGAAGGATTCCACATTCTCGCTCTATCTGATGGAGCAGTCGGGTCACGATATCCCGTATCTGGTCAACATCGTTCCGGAGGATGCGGCATCCTGGATCTTCCACACCCCCAATCTGTCCGTGGTTCCCCTGATGGCCGAGTCCATGGGGAAGGAGCTGGTCACCGCGAAGAGCTCCGGAACCGAGGAGGGGGACATGGAGGGGCTCCGCAACGCGCTCGACGGATTGGATGTCGAGGGCGTCGTATCCGGAGCGATATGGTCCGATTACCAGTGGGACAGGATGAACATCGTCTGCGGGGATCTCGGCCTGAAGCTCATGGCTCCTCTATGGAGGAAGGACCAGGACATGCTGATGGACCAGTTTATCGATTCCGGGATCAGGTCGATGATCGTCGGCTGCTACGCCGAGGGTCTGGGCGAGGAATGGCTCGGACGCATCATCGACAGGCAGGCTGTGGATGAGCTGAAGGCGATCCGCGCCCGTACGGGCATCAGCATAATGGGGGAGGGGGGCGAGTACGAATCCCTGACCATCGATTCCCCGATGCACTCCCATCCGTTGGAGATCGTTTCCTCCGAGAAGGACTGGTCCCGCCAGGGCGGGACCATGAGGGTCACCTCGGCCCGTCTCTCAGAGCGTTCGGCCTGAACGATCTGAGCCTCATCGCGTTGGAGACGACGGATATCGAGGAAAGCGACATCGCCGCCGCCGATATCATGGGCATCTGATCGATCAGCCCGTCGTATCCAAGCAGCACGGGCAGACCCGCCGCTATCGGGATGCAGACCGCGTTGTAGCAGAATGCGAAGAACAGGTTCTGCCTGATGTTCTTCAGAGTGGCCTTGCCGATCTCGAGGGATGCCGGCACGCTGCGGAGGTCGTCGTTCATCAGGACGACGTCGGCGGATTCCATCGCGATGTCCGTTCCCGATCCGACGGCGATCCCCAGGTCCGACTGGGTCAGCGCAGGGGCGTCGTTTATCCCGTCGCCGGTCATGGCGACCCTCCTCTGGGCGACCTGGAGCTCCTTGACTATCTCCAGCTTGTCCCCGGGTTTCGTCTCCGATCTCACGTCGGCGATCCCCAGTTCTCCGGCGATATGCTCGGCGGTGCTCCTGCGATCGCCCGTGACCATCATGACCCTCTTGCCGTCATCGATGAGAGCGGATACCGCCGCCGGACTCTCGGGCCTCACCGGGTCCATGATCGAGATGGAGCCTGCATAGGCGCCGTCGATCGCGACGAGGATGCAGGTCCTCCCTTCGGATGCGTCGGAATCCGCATCCTCCGGCGCCTCGATCCCGTTCTCGGACAGGAACCTTCTGCTTCCGACGATCGCGTCGCGTCCTTCGACGGAGCATCTCACTCCTCCGCCCGTGACGCTCTCGAATCCGCTGTGCTCCGGGATCGCGATGCCGGCGCGGGTCGCATACGCGACCACTGCCTGGCCCAGGGGATGCTCCGAATCGGATTCGGCGGATGCCGCGACGGAGACGAACTCCTTCTCGTCCATGCCGGTGGACACGGACACGACCTCGGGATGCCCGATGGTGCATGTGCCCGTCTTGTCGAGGATGACGGTGTCGATGTTCGCTGCCGCTTCCAAGGAGGCCGCGGTCTTGAACAGGATGCCGTGCTTCGATCCGATCCCGGTTCCGACGACTATCGCCAGAGGCGTCGCCAGTCCCATCGCGCAGGGGCAGGAGATCACGAGGACGGAGACGGCGATCTTCAATGCGAACTCTGCATCCCTCCCGGCCAGGATCCATCCTGCGCAGGCGAGGAATGCGATCACGATGACGATCGGCACGAAAACCGCCGCCACGCGGTCGGCGACGCTGGCCACAGGAGCCTTGGTTCCCTGGGCCATCTCCATCATCCGGGCTATCTGGAACAGGACGGTGTCGTCCCCGGTCTTCTCCACTCTGGCGCGGAGGCTGCCCGAACCGTTTATCGTCGCTCCGTAGACGAGGTCCCCGGGACGCTTGGTCACAGGGATGCTCTCTCCCGTGAGCATGGATTCGTCGACCGACGACTCGCCGTCCACCACGGTGGCATCCGTGGCTATCTTCTCGCCCGGACGGATGAGTATGATGTCTCCCGGTACGAGGTCGGAGGATCCCACGACCGATTCGACGCCGTCCCTGACGACGGTCGCCTGGTCCGGGGCCATCTCCAGGAGCTTCCTGAGGGAGTCGTTGGTCCTGTATTTCGAGCGGGCCTCCAGGTACTTCCCGATGCTCACGAGGGCGATGATCATCCCTGCAGAGTCGAAGCTCAGCGAGTGCAGCGCCATGACATCCCCCGTCCATACCAGATACGTTCCGTGGAGTCCCATGAGGACGGACGCGGTGCACCCCAGGGACACCAGCGAATCCATGGTGGGGCTCTTCGAGAACAGCGCAGGGATGCCCTTCCTGAAGAAGCGGCGGCCTGCATACAGGATGGGGGCGAGCAGAACGATCTGGAGGATGCATTGCGACAGGGCGTCGATGCCCGGCTCCAGCCCGAACATGTGCCCCATGGCGACGATGCTCAGAGGTATCGCGAATACGATTGCGAGGATCAGGTCCCTCTTCTGAACGGCCAGGGCCTCGAGGGCGGCCTTGTCGGCCTCGCCGCGGTCGTCGCTTATGACCTGGTATCCCGCGCCTGTTATGGCGGCGGCTATGCGGTCCTCGGTGACGACGTTCTCGTCGTATACGACCGTGGCGGTGTTGTTCCCGATGTTGGCGTTGCAGGATTGCACGCCGTCCAGGGCTCCGACGGCCGACTCTATGCGGCCGGAGCAGGCGGCGCAGCTCATGCCGGTCACGTCATAGGTTTCCTTTTTCAATTTGATTCCTCCTTCGGGACAAATACAATACCCATGTGGGGTATTTTTGATTTGCCAACAGTATAGGTCGGAAATTGGAGGATTGTCAAGACCTCTTTTCGAGAAATTTCCGTTTGGGCGAAAGTTGCGGCGTTTCGGTCGGGAAAACTTACCGCCGCCGCGCCGCTGGACAGCTTGCATCCCTTATGATAAACTGACGGCATGAGTTTTATGATAAGCAGGTGAAAAATGAAGCAAAAACATATCTTGAAATGGCTTGGCATCGCACTGGGCGTGTACCTTTTATATGGGGTGCTGACAGCCATTCTCGTCCCGCTGCCGCAGAAAGAGGCGACAGGGGAGCTGTGGAGCCGGTATGAAGCCCAATTGAGTACGGACGCGGCACAGGAGCGTGTGAAAAACATCGAGGATACGGACAGTGCGCTGCTCTGGCGCTTGCAGCTCATCGAAAGTGCGGAAAGGGAGGTCATCTTCTCGACCTTTGACCTGCGCGCGGACGGCAGCGGACAGGATTTGATGGCCGCGCTCTATGGTGCGGCGCAGCGCGGCGTGCGGGTGCGCGTCATCGTCGACGGGCTGAACGGTTTTCTGCATCTGCAAAACAGCGGCGTTCTCCGCGCCCTCGCAGCGGAGGAGAATGTGGAGGTGCGCTTTTATGATCCCATCGACCTGCTGCGCCCGTGGAAGCTCAACTACCGTCTGCACGACAAGTATCTGATCGCCGACGGGAGCAAATACATCCTCGGCGGAAGAAATTCGAACGATTTGTTCCTCGGCTCATATCAGGAGAACCAGAACATCGACCGCGACGTGCTCGTCGTGTCGGACGGGGGAGAGGGCAGCTCGGTTTCCCAGCTTTTGATGTATTTTGAAAGCGTCTGGTCGCAGCCGGAGAATCAGACCATCACAGGCAAGACGTCCTCGCAGACCGATGCGCTGCAGGAGCGCTACGCGGCACTATGCGCGGTGCATGGAAAAGAGCTTGCCGCTGTCGACTGGGAGGTGGAGACCGCGGCGGTCACGCATGTGAGCCTTCTCAGCGGCTCGCCGCGCGCGGAGGCGAAAGCGCCTGAGCTGTGGGACGCGCTTGTCCACCTGATGGCGCAGGGCGATGACGTCCTGCTGCAAACGCCGTACATCATCTGCAACGACAAAATGTATAACGATTTGGAAGCACTTGCCGAGACGCGGCAGCTGCGCGTGCTGACGAATGCCGTTGAAAACGGCGCGAACCCGAGCGGCTGCTCGGACTACTTACGCGAAAAGCAAAATATTTTATCGCGCGGCGTCGACGTGTACGAGGTCGTCTGCGGCCAGTCGCTGCACACGAAGACAATTTTAATCGGAAACGATTTGAGCGTCGTCGGTTCATTCAACGCCGACATGCGCAGCGCATATCTCGACACGGAGTTGATGCTCGTCATCGAGAGCGAGGAGGTCAATGCCGCGCTGCGGCAGGAGAGCGTACAGTACATCGACCAGAGCCGCCTCGCCCTGCACGACGGCGGCACGGAATACGGCGCGCGGTTTGAAGAAATGACGCTGCCTTGGGCAAAGCGCGCGCTGTATACGATTCTGAGCGTTGTCCAGCGCCCGATCCGCCACCTGCTGTAACGAAAAAACGCGGCATAGCGGAAAATGAGGGAAAGGAATGCGGATTTTGCCCGTATTTCCGTTTTTTCACCTTGCAAAAGACGTTCGGGTTTGCTATGATAAAAAATACGTATGGATACGTTCCGCTTTTTGTGGAGACAGAGGATAAGAAAGGAAGATCGTTATGATTTACACGACCGAAGTGCAGCATATGTGCCCCGTTGCGAAGGGCGCATATCACGGTCCGGCCCCGATCCCCGAAGAGGGCAAGTGGGTCCAGGCCAAGCAGATCGCCGATATTTCCGGCTTCACCCACGGCATCGGCTGGTGCGCACCCCAGCAGGGCGCCTGCAAGCTGACGCTCAACGTCAAGGAGGGCGTCATTCAGGAGGCTCTGATCGAGACCATCGGCTGCTCGGGCATGACCCATTCTGCTGCCATGGCTTCCGAGATTCTGATCGGCAAGACCATTCTCGAAGCGCTGAACACCGACCTTGTTTGCGACGCCATCAACACCGCCATGCGCGAGCTGTTCCTGCAGATCGTCTACGGCCGCACCCAGTCCGCCTTCTCTGAGGACGGCCTTGCTGTCGGCGCGTCCCTTGAGGACCTCGGCAAGGGCCTTCGCTCCCAGGTCGGCACGATGTTCGCCACCGCCGAAAAGGGCCCCCGTTACCTCGAGATGGCCGAGGGCTACTGCTCCCGCGTCGCGCTCAACAAGGAAAACGAGATCGTCGGCTACGAGTTCATCAACCTCGGCAAGATGATGGACTTCATCAAAAAGGGTATCGATGCGAACGAAGCGCTCGAAAAGGCCAAGGGTCACTATGGTCAGTGGGACAACGCTGCCAAGTACATCGACCCGCGTCAGGAATAAGGAAGGGAGGACGAAACAATGGCTTTATTTGAAAACTACGAGAGAAGAATCGACAAGATCAACGGCGTCCTCGCTCAGTACGGTATCTCTTCCGTCGAAGAGTGCCGCGAGATCTGCAAGGCCAAGGGCTTTGACCCGTATGAGATCGTCAAGGGCATCCAGCCCATCTGCTTTGAAAACGCCTGCTGGGCGTACACCGTCGGCGCGGCCATCGCCATCAAGTCCGGCGTGAAGTCCGCGGCCGAAGCCGCCAAGATGATCGGCGTTGGCCTGCAGTCCTTCTGCATCGACGGCTCCGTCGCCGAGGACCGCAAGGTCGGTCTGGGCCACGGCAACCTCGGTGCGATGCTGCTGTCCGA
>LVVU01000045.1 GCA_006954465.1 Candidatus Methanoprimaticola hominis | reverse complement strand
ATTCTGTACGACGTCCTCGGCGACGTGGTCTGCGGAGGGTTCGCCATGCCCATCAGGAACGGCTATGCCCGCGACGTCTTCGTCGTGACATCCGGGGAGATGATGTCCCTCTACGCCGCGAGCAACATCGCCGGCGCGGTGTCCGACATGAGGAACGACGGATACGCCAGGCTCGGAGGGCTCATACAGAACTCCCGCGGCGTTAAGGACGAGGATTCCCTCGTCGACAGGGCGGCGGAGGAGATGGGCACCGAGGTTATCGTCAGGCTCCCCAGGGACCCTTCCGTGCAGAGATGCGAGGAGAAAGGAGTCACCGTGGTCCAGGGCGAACCGGGATCCGACATGGCCGATCGTTACAGGGATCTTGCGAAGAGGCTGCTGGCGTCCTCCGAGGACGTGACCGGCGGTATGAGATTGGAGCGATTACGATGAAAACGGGAATCATTCTGGGCGGACACGGATCCACCATGTCCTTTAACAAGGGCGTCCTCGACATGCAGGCCGACAGGCTCAGGGCCAAGGGCTACGACAACGTCTACGTCGGATTCAACGAGACATCCTTCCCCTCGCTGCGCGAGTGCGCCGAGGAGATGGTGAAGGATGGATACGACAGGATCGTCATCCTCCCGTTCTTCGTCGCCTCCGGTCTTCACATAGTCAGGGATTTCCCCTGCAAGCATTTCGGATTCGAGAGGGGCACCACCGACGGTGTCTGCAACATCGACGGGAAGGATGTGGAGATCCACATCGAGCAGCCCTTCGGGGAGGAACCCCTCCTGGCGGACATCCTGTGCGAGAGGGTGGAGGAGCTCCGCACCCCCGGGAAGGATACCCGCGTCATCATCATGGGGCACGGCTCCCAGCTCCCTTACAACAGGGAGTTTGTCCTGCTCAACGTCAAGCGTCTCGAGGAGAGGGGCTACGGGAAGGTCTACCACGGGTTCAACGAGTTCAACGAGCCCAAGATCGAGGACGTCATCCCTCAGATGATAGACGACGGGGCGGAGGAGATCATCGCGCTCCCCCTGTTCATCTCCCTCGGGAAGCATCTCACAATGGACGTCCCCGCCAAGCTGGGGATCGAGAACTTCTCCGACGGCGGCATCGTGAAGAGGAACGGCCGCGAGGCGGAGGTCAAGTACGCCATCCCGATAGGGGCGGACCCCAGGCTCTGCGACGTCCTGGTGGAGAAGCTGAGGAGGCTCGGACTCCGATGAAGGTCCTCGTCCTCGACATGACGCACGGCGGCGACATCATCGCCAGGAGGTTCCTGGCGGAAGGGGACGACGTCACTTGCGTTGATGTCTACCACAACTGTCCTGCGGACAGGAAGAACGAGCTCGCCGGGATGGATGTCCGCATAGCGGAATCCGTTCCCGCGGGAAGGTACGACCTGATGGTCAAGCCCGCCCACTGCCCCCTCTCGTTCATGGGGGATGCGGAGGCGGAGGAATCGATATCGTTCAGCCAGGCCGTGGGTCGCTTCATCGAGGACAGGAGGTTCAGGATCGAGGTCACCGGCGTCAAGGGCAAGACCAGCACCTGCTATCTGCTCGCCAAGATCCTCCATGATTCGGGCAGGAAGGTGCTGCTCCACTCCTCCAGGGGAGAGGGGCCGTGGACCGACGACGGCCACGACATCGAGAGGAAGGTCAGCATCGCGCCGCCGTATCTGATGACGCTCCCCGCAGGGGATTACGATGTCATCATCAGCGAGGTCTCCCTGGGAGGCTCCGGGAAGGCGGACATCTCGCTCATCACCAATCTCGCCGAGGACTACGGCATCGCCAAGAACAGCATGAAGGCCTCCGATGCCAAGAAGGACATCTTCTCCGACGGGATCAACATCGTCCGCGAGGAGGAGGCCGATCTGTGGTCCGGGTGGTGCGACGAGCTCATCGGCTACGGAAGGAGGGTGACCAGGCTGGCCGAGCCCAGGCTCGGAGAGGGTCTGAGGGTGTCCGTCGATTACGACGGGGTCACCGGGATCGTCCTCGACGGTTCGTACATATCGACGGAATACCTCGAGGCGATGGATGCCGCCCTGGAGGTCTGCCACCAGATGGGCGTCCCCAGGGATATCGTCCTGAGGTCCCTGGAATCCTTCAAGGGCGTTCCGGGAAGGGGCGAGATCATCCGCGACGGCGACCGCGTCATCGTGAGGGAGAGGAATCCCGGGATCTCATGCCTGTCTGTAAAACGCACCATGCAGTGCCTCTCCGAGATGGATGCCCTCCACGACGCCATGGTGCTGCTCGATCCCGTAAGCAGGAAGGTCTGCGACAAGATGGATGCCGGAGCGATCACAGAAGCTGTGGAATCCTACGGGGTTCCGATAGTCATCACTAAGGGCGACGGGGAGCGCCCCGCGATCCCCGACGATGTGAGGTTGCTGATCGAGCTCGTGAAGGAGGGCTATCAGTGAGGACGGTCATCCATCCCCGTCCCAGCCCCATCGTCGCCGCGATGTATACGCTCCGCGACATGGAGGTGGATGTCATCGTGGTCCACGGGCCGTCGGGATGCAGCTTCATGGCCTCCCGTCCGCTGGAGAATGCGGGCGTGAGGGTGGTGACCACCGCCATGAGGGACAACGACCTCATCTTCGGGGCATCCGAACCGCTTATCAACACGCTGAAGCAGGTGGAGGAGAGGTTCCATCCCGAGACGGTGGCCGTCATCGGCACATGCGCCAGCATGATCATCGGCGAGGACATGGCCAGCTCCATCAGGAAGGCGGGGATCGACGCGAACGTGTTCCCCGTCGATGTCCACGCGTGCATGGGGGACAACACCCGCGGCGCCATCAAGGCGCTGGAGGCGGGAAGGGATGCGGGGATCATCGATGCCGACGAGTGCGCTCGCCAGATATCTCTGATGAAGGCCGCCACACGCCTGGAGAAGGATTCCGGGATGGCTTCCAAGGATTACATCAAGCCCGCCGTCAGCCCCACGAAGATGCACGTATGCAAGCGCATCGTCGAGGTCCTCTCCAACGGAGGGAGGGTGGCCGTCGTTATGGACGCCAAGAAGGAGCTGGCCTACCGCTTCGCGGATATGTTCGAGGCGGTGGACCGCGCGAGGAAGGCGCTCGGAGGGGAGACCCTGTTCGTCGCCAACCTCGACGGGACCAAGGGCCTTCCGCGTATCCGCAACTACTGCAGGGAGATAACCGACGATCTCGCTTCCAAGGGCGTGACGATCGACGAGGTCGTGGGAGGACTCGACGAGTACTCGATCGTCGGACAGCAGATGAGGGACGCCGTCGACGCGTTCTCTCCGGACCTCACGATCATCCTCGGCATCTGCCATGCCGTTCCCGGCATGAAGGCCGACGATATACTGATCACGGACCAGCCCAGGCAGCTGGCCAATTACCTGAACATGGGATGCGAATGGGCCGTCGGGGAGATATCGTCCCATACGATGGTCATGGGCGCTCATTCCGTCATACCGCTGGAGACGGCGGACACCCTGAGGGAGATGCTTTGAAGGGATTCGTCCTCGCGGGGACCGGCAGCGGCGTCGGGAAGACATCGATCGCCACGGGGCTGATGTCCCGCCTGTCGAAGACGATGGAGGTCCAGGCGTTCAAGGCCGGACCGGATTTCATCGACCCGATGTACCACTCCGCGGCCATCGGGAGGCCGTCCAGGAATCTGGACTCCTTCCTGATGGACGACGATACCATCCGCAACCTGGCGGGATTCGCATCCAAGGGTTCGGACGTCTGCGTCGTGGAAGGCGTGCGCGGATTGTTCGAGGGGTTCTCCGGGGACGGGGACATGGGTTCCACGGCGTACATCGCCAAGCTCCTCGGCCTTCCCGTGATACTCGTGGTCGATGCCCGTTCGCTGACGCGCAGCGCAGCCGCGATCGTCAACGGTTTCAGGAGCTTCGATCCCGGCGTGAGGATCGCCGGTGTGATATTGAACAACGTCTCCGGACCGCAGCATGCCGGCAAATTGGAGACCGCCTTCGAGACCTATTGTCCCGGTGTCAGGGTCGTTGGGATGATCCCCAAGAGCCCAGGGAAGGCCCTGGAGCAGAGATATCTGGGATTGAAGACCCTCAAGACCTTCGCGGAGAGGGAGATAACGCCGCTCCAGGAGCTGGCGGAGCCCATCGACATCGATGCCGTCATGGATATCGCCGAATCGGTCGATTCGGATCTGCCGGACCAATCGCCGTACTTCGAGAGGAGATGCGGTCTGAAGGCCGCCGTCCCCATCGACGATGCGTTCTGCTTCTACTACAGGGAGAACATCGAGTGCCTGCAGGCATCCGGGTTCGACGTCAGGACGTTCCGTCCGACGGACGGGGATCCCCTTCCGGACGCCGACCTGTACTACCTGGGCGGAGGCTATCCCGAGCTCTACGCTTCGAGGATATCCGAGAACACCGACTTCCTGGAAGGCCTCCGTTCCGAGGCCTCCGACGGGAAGACGGTCATCGGCGAATGCGGAGGGCTCATGAGCATGTGCCGCTCCATAGAGGACAAGGACGGGGGCATCCACAGGATGGCAGGCATCTTCGATGCCGAGGCCCGCATGACGGGAGTGCGCCACGGTCCTACCTACGTCGTAGCCGAGGCCATGCCCGGGAATCCCGCGTTCGGAGGCACCGTCCGCGGTCACGAGTACCATTATTCGGATGTCTTCCCCGCAGGGGATCCGAGCTACGGGTTCGATGTGAAGAGGGGGAAGGGCATCGCCGACAGGAAGGACGGACTGATCGCAGGGAACCGATTGGGCGCAGGGAACGGAAGATCCCGAGGGATCGGGCTGACCGGAGAGTACAGACTGGACGCAGGAAAGGGGCTGGCCGGGCGCGGCGCGAAGGCCGGGGAAATCGGGATCGAGGATGGCGGCAGGTACGAAAACCTCTGCGGAAGGAATTTCCGCAGAGGCCGGGTCGGTTTTAACAGACATTGGTTTGATTTTTGAACCCTATGCGCGGCGCCGCGGCGGGAGGTTCGGAAGAAAATGCCGTTCCGGCGGCTGCGCCGGGCCCGGAGGGATGGCCGGAACGGATGAGGCGGATTACACGCAGCGCTTCAGCTCGGAGAAGTCGAAGTCGTTGAGCACTTCGCCCCCGGCTTGCGTGGTGTGGAATTCCCACCAGACGGGCACGAGATCCGTAACGGGGTGCTGCCCCCCTTCGGGCAGCGAAAGGCGGCCGCGGTAGACGATGACCGACGCCGTGAGGCGGCAGTCCGTATCGCCGAAGCGGAACGCGAGCGAACCCGAAAAATAGTTCCCGCCGTCGATGGCGTCCGACAACCGTGCCGCCGCCTCATGGTAAAGTTCAGGTGAAACCGAATACATAATTGATAATTAGCAAGATTTTTGCAAATAAATTTGCAGACAGAAATAAATTGTTTAACTTTGCAGGACAAAGATAAGTTCAAATATTGAATTTCCAAATAAAATATTCAATTTTTTAATATAAAATTTTCCGATCAAAAGCTATGAACGAACGGGTAAAACTGATACGGAAACAGTTGGGGATGACGCAAGAACAACTGGCACAGCGGCTTGGCATCGGCAAGGCGGCGCTCTCGATGATCGAGACCGGCAAGGCGGGGCTCTCGGCACGCAACCGGAACATCCTGGTTCAGGAATTGAACGTAAATCCCGAATGGCTCGAAAGCGGCAAGGGCAACATGTTCAACGCCGAACCCGACCTGACAGCTTACATGCACCGCACGGACAATTCGCTGCCGTTGCAGAGCGTGCCCCTCTACTCGATCGAGGGCACGGCGGGACTGGTACCGCTGTTCGCCGACCAGGCGCAGGCCAAACCCGTGAATTTCATCCACATTCCCAACCTGCCCAAATGCGACGGCGCCATATATATCGTAGGGGATTCGATGTACCCGCTACTCAAAAGCGGCGACATCGTACTCTACAAACAGCTGGGCGACATCAACGATATCTTCTGGGGCGACATGTATCTGCTGTCGATCGACATCGACGGCGAGGAGTACGTGACGGTGAAATACATTCAGAAATCCGACCGCGAGGGGTATGTGAAACTCGTGAGCCAGAACCCGCACCACGCAGACAAGGACGTGGCGATCAACCGCATAAGGGCAATCGCGCTGGTCAAGGCCAGCATCAGGATGAACTCGATCCGGTAGCGGCCCGGACAGGGCGCCCGTATGCCCGTATCTCCCGGGAAACGATCCCGGCGGCAGCGCCCCGATGTCCGCCGCAAACCCGCTGCCGGACATTGTACTGCAAAAACGGCACAGCTGAAGCGGGAAGGGCGGAACCCGCAGCCGGGAACCTGCCGCGAAAGAAGATGAACCGGCACCCTGATTCCGAAAAAATTTCCTATCTTTCGGAAAATAAAACCGCCTGACATGGAACTATCCGATAAAAAATTCGCGGTGCTGATCGACGCCGACAACATCTCGCACCGGAAAATCAAGGACATACTCGACGAAATCGCCAACTACGGCACGCCGACGATCAAGCGTATCTACGGCGATTTCACCGACCCGAAGTTCGCGGCATGGAAAAGCGTGCTGCTCGAGAATTCGATCACCCCGATCCAGCAATACGCCTACACGACAGGCAAGAACGCGACGGATTCGGCGCTGATAATCGACGCGATGGACATCCTGCACAAAGAGTCGGTCAACGGATTCTGCATCGTGTCGAGCGACAGCGACTACACCCGCCTGGCGAGCCGCATCCGCGAATCGGGACGGGAAGTACTCGGTTTCGGGGAGAAGAAGACCCCCAAGCCGTTCATCAAATCGTGCGACAAATTCATCTATGTCGAGATACTCGGGCAGCCCGCACCCGCCCCGGCTCCGGTATCGGCACCGGCACAAACAGCGGCAGCTGTGCCAGCAGCCAAAGCTGCGACGCCGAAAAAAACCGCGAAAAAACATCAGGGGCGCAATGCACCCGAAACAGACATGCCGGAGGCAGCCCCCGCAGAACCCGCCGCTGCGGAGAAAAAGGTAGCCCCGGCTCCGGATACGGCACAGCCCCAGCCGATCATCCGTCCGATCGACGACGATTTCAAGACACTGCTCGCAAACACGATCGAAGACGCCGCCGACGACAGCGGCTGGGCCTTCCTCGGCATCGTGGGCGGGGTGCTCACCAAGAAGATGCCGGACTTCGACCCCCGCAATTACGGGTACAAGAAACTGTCGCTGCTGGTAAAATCCCTTTCGAAAATAGTCGAAATCGAAGAGCGCCCGTCGGAAAATAAGGAGCTGAAACTCGTTTACGTCCGAAACCGTATCCGGTAGACGTCCAAGCCTGCCCGCCCCGGCAACCGAACCACGCAGGGATCACGGGCGCCCATGCAAAATACGCCGGACAGGCACCCCCGCAAGATTTTCCGGGCCACTATCCCTGCAGGATTTCCCGGCCGGATACGGCATAACAAACAGGTTACGGCAACGAGGCCGCTGCAACGCAATCTTGCAGCGGCCTTTCGCATAGCCCCCAATCCGGGTTGTGCGCCCGGCACAGGAGCTGCACGGGAACAGCGCAGGAGCAGCCGAAACAGCAGAAAGAACAACGGAAGAAACAGCGGAGGAAGCAACGGCAGAGAGAACGTCAGGAGGCGAATAACCTCGAAAAACCCGGAGCGGCACTTACAATCCGGAAGCAGCATTCGCAAAATTTTTTAATAACGCCACTACTGTCAAATCGCAATTAAAATTACAAAATCCGGTAACGATCAAGCAGCGAAACAAGCCTCTGAATGCGCAATTATCAGCAATGCGGAGGCACAAAGAGAAAAAACCGCCGGATTAGAGCCGCAAAAAAGTCATCCGCCGTGAACAATCTGACAATAAATTTATATATTTGTGATATTGTTTTCAAAACCCTACTAATCCGAAACAAGACATGGACAAAACCAATGTACGGGAGTTGCAGGATGTCGTGATCCGCTTTTCAGGCGACTCGGGCGACGGCATGCAGCTTACGGGCACGCTTTTCTCAGACACCTCGGCACTGCTCGGGAACGGGATCTCGACCTTCCCCGACTACCCTGCCGAAATCCGCGCGCCACAGGGTACCGTGGCGGGCGTATCTGGATTCCAGGTTCACTTCGGCAGCCACCGGGAGCTCAACCCCGGCGACTACTGCGACGTGCTGGTGGCGATGAACCCCGCAGCGCTCAAGGCCAACCGCAAATGGCTCAAACCGGGTGCGACGGTCATCATCGACGGCGATTCGATCACCGAAGACCACCTCAAAAAGGCGTGCTTCGCCACGCTCGACCCCATCGCCGAGCTGAAACTCGACGAGTACAACGTAGTAATCCCCGGCATCACCACGATGACGCGCGACGCGCTCCGGGAGACCGGCCTCGACAACAAGAGCGTGACCAAGTGCAAAAACATGTTCGCACTGGGTATCTGCTTCTACCTGTTCGACCGGCCGGAGGCTTACGCATTCAAATACATCGAAACCAAATTCGCAAAGAAGAACCCCGCCATAGCCGAAGCCAACAAGCTGGCCATCCAGGCGGGATACAACTACGCAGCCAATACGCACCAGTTCGCAAACACCTATACCGTAGCGCCCGCACCGCTCGAAAAGGGCACCTACCGCTCGATCAGCGGCAACGTCGCCACGGCATGGGGACTGTGCGCCGCAGCCGAAAAGGCCGGGTTGCCGCTCTTCTGCGGCTCGTACCCGATCACTCCGGCCACCGTAATCCTCGAAGAGCTGGCCAAGCGCAAAGACCTCGGGGTGAAGACCGTCCAGGCCGAAGACGAAATCGCGGGCATCTGCACCGCCATCGGCGCAGCCTTCGCCGGCAACTTCGCCGTGACGACCACCTCGGGCCCCGGCCTGTCGCTCAAGAGCGAGGCGCTGGGACTGGCCGTGATGACC
>LVVU01000044.1:3029-22072 GCA_006954465.1 Candidatus Methanoprimaticola hominis | reverse complement strand
TGCCGGGCAGGCCGTTGCGGTCCATGTTGACCTTGCCCACATAGCCGGTGACGCCGGCGCGCTCGCTTCCCACGCCCATTCCGATTCCGAGCTCGGCGCAGGCCTCTGCGATGTTGGCGTTGATCTTGGTGGCCCCCGGGAATCCCCCGGTGATGGCCGTCACTATGAGCGGGAACTCCAGCATCTTGCCGAAAAGCCAGCAACCGGTGTCGACGTCGTCCATCCCGATCTCGGGAAGGGCGTTGTGCACGAGCCTGACATCGTCCCAGTAGCAGTGCCCAGGGGCGATCCTCTCGTTCATGCAGACGTTGATGTGGTCCGCTTTCCTCTCTCTTATCTGCGACATGCGATCACATCCTGGCGACCGTGCAGGTCACCTCTTCTCCCTTCAGGAGCGATTGGAGCCTTCCGGGGACGGTCCCGTTGATCAGGACGCAGTCCCTTCCCGGGCCGCACATCCTGAGCATGGCCTCCATCTTGTTGCGTACCCCTCCGGTCACATCGGCGACGTCCTCCTCGGAGTCGACATTGTTCATGACCTCCTCCGTGACCTCGTGGATGAACTTCGCGTCCTCGTGCATCTTGGGGTTCCTGTCGTAGAGGCCGTCGATGTCGGATACGAACACGACCTTCTCGGGTTTGAACAGGGTTGCCATGAGCTCCATGAGCTCGTCTCCGGAGACTATGCCGAAGCCCTTCTTGCGATCCATGACGACGTCGCCGAAGGTCACGGGCATTATGCCGACGTGGGCCATCCTGCGGATCGCCTCGGTATCGGTGGCTATGAGCTTCCCGTTCTCCATGACGAAGCAGTTCCCGGGTGCGACGGATGCGGCCGGGATCCCGACCTTCATGAGTTCCGAGGTCATCAGGGCGCCGAGCTCCATGGCATCGTGGTGGACCATGGCGGCGGCAGCCACCTGGCCGAAGTCCACAAGGCCGTTCTGTATGGAGTACTTCTTCGCGAGCACGTGTCCGAAGGAGCCCGCGCCATGAACGATCATGACCGAACGGCCGGACTCGGCGATCTCCCTGCAGAGTCTGGAGGCTTGCTCCTGGTTGAACTTCTTGTACTGCGACTTGTCGGTGATGACGCTCCCGCCAAGCTTGATCAGTATCATCAGCCAGGCTATTGCGTCGGACTATAAAGGATGCGCCCATGCGCGAGTAAGAGAGCTGACGCTCGAAGGATGAAATGGAAAAAGTGGTTGACAGCGTGTCTGAGTTCCCGTACGCTTGCGCAGTACAGTACAGACAGATCGCGGGCGGACTTTACTTCCGGGTTCGGGAAGGGACCGGGTGTTTCCCCGCCGCTTTGGCCGTCATACCGAAACATGGGATATCTGACAACTATATAAAATTTTCTATTCAGTCTTTTCCGACCTCCCAAATCCTTCGGAAAAACCCATGGGATCCCCTTCGAAATCGACGTTTCGGCCTGATAATCGCATCTTTTCCGAAGATGGATATTAACGCTCGGTGCGCCATCCTATCTTCGATGGGATTATTCAACCGCAAGAAGGACGAGAAGAAATGCGACGCAACCGAGGCGGAGGCGCCCAAGACCGTTTCCAAGGTCCAGCCGAAAGCGGCTCCGAAGGCCGAGACGAAGCCCAAGGCGGAACTCAAGGATGAGACGAAAGCGGAGGCGACTCCGGAGGAGGCTGCTCCCGCCAAGCAGTCCAAGGGTGCATATTTCGTCTCGCCGCGTCCGGACGGCAGATGGCAGGTCAAGAGGGCAAACTCGGAGAAGGTCCTGAAGACGTTCGATACCAAGGCCGAGGCCGAGGTGTATGCGAAGAGGGTCGCGACCAATCAGGGCTCGACCGTCATCCGTCAGAAGAAGGACGGCAAGATACAGAAGAAGAGATGAGGATCCCGGGGCCCTTCCGGGCCCCCAAGGGATCTCAGTTGAAAGTGGTGGTGTCGCTGTCGAGGACCTCGTTCCAGAGCCTGATGGTCTCCTGAGCGTCCTCTTCATCCATGAGCTGGATGGCGAACCCGGCGTGGACAACTGCCCAATCGCCGACCTGGGCATCGACCATGGAGAGGTTGGCCTTCCTGGTCACTCCTCCGAAGTCGACGTCCCCCATGTCTCCATCGATGTTGACGATCTTTCCAGGGATTGCCAAACACATGCTATCACTCCGACATTATCTTGATGATGGCCTCTGCGGGCTGACCGTCGGTGGCCTCCAGGGCGGCGATGGCCTTCTCCCTGTCGCAGTTGACCTGGGACATGACGAGCTCCACATCCTCCTCGGGGAACGTGGCCTTGGCGACGCCGTCCGCTCCGATGGCGCGCTCCTCCGTGACTCCGGAGACCTGGTAGCTCACCGAGCCGCCCATCTCGATGCAGATGACATCCGCGTTCTTGACGACGAGCTCCTTGTCCTTGGTTCTGATGACCACCTCGGTCACTCCGTCGATGGAGGACTGCTTGATCCCCATCTTCTTCATGGCCTGCTTCATCTGGCGGTCGTTTACCCTCATTCCACCCATGCTCGTTGATTCTCCTAGTTGTTCTTAAGGGATGCGTTATGATCCGCGCCGTTCCGTCACGGAAACCGGCTGGCGGAACAGGGATGGGATCGACCGGATCCCGCCATGGAAATTGCAGGGATCCGGCCTGAAAGGATCCTTATCAGGCGCCAAGCGCCTTGGAGACGGCTTCGCGGAGGGCTCCGAGGACCTCATCGGCCTTCTCAACATCGGGGATGCCGCCCTGAGCGAAATCGGGTTTGCCTCCTCCCCTTCCGCCGAACGCCTTCAGCACTTCGGGGAGGATCCTCCTGCAGTCGACGGCCGCGTCGCCGGATGCCATGATAACCGACAGGGTGTCCGTGACGCCCACGATGAGTGCCACGCCGCCCTCGGACTTCACGGATTCGGCGAGATCGGTCAGGACGCTCCTGTCCGTTCCGGGGAGGGCTGCGATGCAGACCTTCCTTCCTGCGATATCCTCGGGGACCACGGATGATGCCAGCTGCTTCGAGGCCTGCTTCAGCAGCCTTCCCTTCAGCTCGGAGTCCGCCTTGAGGTTGGCTACGGCCTTGGGCGAGTCCTCGGTCTTGCAGCCGATCTCGTCGACGATGGACAGTGCCACGGTGCACAGCGAGAGCGCCGCCTCCTTGGCGGCCTGACCGACCTTGAAGTGGATGGCCACGCCCTCGTTCCCTGCAGAGACCTTCCTGTCCACCAAGAGCATCTCCAGCTCGGAGGTCTCCATGACATGGATCCCGGAGCATGCGGAGAGATCGATATCCCCGATGGCGACGACGGTGATCTCGGCATCCTCGGGGATGCGGTCCAGCTTGATTCTGACCTTCTCGATGTCCGGGTCGTCCCTGTCCATGACGCTGCGGGTGACAGGGAGGTTGTCCAGTATCGCCTGGTTGGCGAACCTCACCGCCGCATCGATCTGCTCCCAGGTCAGATCGTGGTTGACGATGACGTACTTGCTTTCGGGCGAGATGTAGATCTTCGTGATAGCCAGATCGGGGCACTGCCTCTTCAGGGAGCAGAACAGGAGGTGCTCCCCCGTGTGTCCCTGCATCAGGTCGTAGCGTCTGTCCCAGTCGACGCTGCACCAGATGCGCTCACCCGGCTTCAGGTCGTTCCCCGGGACGATATGGACGATGTCCCCGTCCTTGTTCTCACGGACCTCTGTGACGGCATGCCCGCGGATGGCGCCGGTGTCGCAGACCTGTCCTCCGCCACCCGGGTAGAATGCGGTGCTGTCCAGGATGACCTCGTCGCCGTTCACGGAGACGACGTTGGCTTCGAACTCGAAGCCGTAGCCGTCCCTTCTGAAGATCTCGTCCGTCATGGCACCTTGATTCCTCCAACAACCTTAATAAATGCGCTCTCGGTTTTCCCTTCCACGGTACATATGTCGCTTTCTGACTTCGATGAACTGGACAAACGTATAATCGAGCTCCTGTGCAGGTCAAGCCAGGGCTCCTACAGGCAGTTGGCGAAGCAACTCGACGTGCACCCGACGACCCTCATCCAGAGGGTCAAGAACCTCGAGACCAAAGGCGTCATCAACGGATACCGTGCCAGCATCGACTACATGAAGCTGGGGTTCGACTACATGGGGATGGTCAGCGTCTATGCCGAGAACGTAATCACGGTGCAGGGGGAGATCGCCAAGATCCCCCAGGTCATCTCCGTCTTCGATGTCACCGGAGAGAGCGACTGCATCGTGTGGATCGCCTGTCTGGACAGGGACGAGTTCTCCGAGGTCGTCAAGGAGATCAACGCCATCCCCGATGTCCGCAAGACCAACACCGCCGTCATTCTGAGGATCTCCAAGGACCCGTTCTCCTACGTCCCTCCGATACTCGGCGAGAAGTGAAACGACCTACTGGCGCGGTTCCCCGCGCGCGAGGTTATATAATGCCTCTGGGATTGGCACGCAATTCAAGAGGCGCTCTCATGAGAAGAACAAACACCTGCGGCGAGCTCAGGGCCGCTGATCTGGGCAAAAAGGTCTGTCTTCAGGGATGGGTAAGGTTCTCCAGGGACCACGGCGGAGTCGCTTTCATCGATCTCGCCGACAGATACGGCATCACACAGGTCGTATTCGACCCCGAGGCGCTCCCCGAGGGCGTCGACGGAAAGGCCCTCGAGGCCGTCATGCACGATTTCTCCCGCGAATCCTGCGTCCAGATCGGCGGTATCGTCAGGAAGAGGGTCGAGGGGACCGAGGATGCCAGGAACCCCACCGGAGAGGTGGAGGTCCTGATCACCGACGCCGTGCTGCTCAACAAGTCCGAGCTCCCTCCCTTCGAGCTCGGCGATCAGAAGGAGGGCGTCCTCCCCGACGAGGACATCAGGATGAGGTACAGGTACCTGGACCTCCGCAGGACCGAGATGGCCCAGGCCATGGTCTTCAGGAGCAGGCTGATCCACCTCGCCAGGAACTATCTGGAGCAGAGCGGGTTCCTCGAGATCGAGACCCCCATGCTCGGAAGGTCCACGCCCGAGGGCGCCAGGGACTACATCGTCCCGTCCAGGGTGCACCCCGGAACGTTTTACGCGCTCCCTCAGAGCCCCCAGCTCTTCAAGCAGATGCTGATGGTCGGCGGGATGGACCGCTACTACCAGGTCGCCAGGTGCTTCCGCGACGAGGATTCCAGGAAGGACAGGCAGCCCGAGTTCACCCAGCTGGACATGGAGATGTCCTTCGTGGACATGAAGGATATCCAGGACATGATCGAGGGCCTCATGGCCTACGTCTGGAAGGGGCTCTACGGTTCCGACCTCCAGACCCCGTTCCCCCACATCGCCTACCGCGATGCCATGGAGCGCTTCGGATCGGACAAGCCCGATATGAGGTACGGCCTCGAGTTCGTCAAGCTGACCGACGTCGTCAAGGACGCCCCGTACAAGATCTTCCAGAACATCCTGTCCGAGAACGGCATCGTCGCCGGAATGAACATCAAGCACTCCATCTCCAACGGCAGCATCGGCAGGAACGAGGTGGACCGCTACATCTCCTACGCCAAGAAGGTCGGCCTCGGAGGCCTCACATGGATGAGGTGCGAGAACGGCAAGCTGAACAGCAACATCGTGAAGTACTTCACACCCGAGATCCTCGACGCCATCAAGGAGAGGATGGGCGCGGAGGAGGGCGATCTGCTGTTCCTCATCGCAGGACCCTGGAAGGCCACCTACGAGGGCGGCGGATTCCTCAGGAAGAAGGTCGCGGAGGACCTCGGACTCGTCCCGAAGGACGTCTTCCAGTTCTTCTGGATGGACCAGTGCCCCATGTTCGAGATCGATCCCGTCTCCGGCAAGTACGACGCGTTCCACCACCCGTTCGTCCTGCCCGAGAACGATCTGGACGACGAGTACGTCGGAGGCGCATGCTTCGACCTGTGCCTGAACGGCAACGAGCTCGGTTCCGGATCCCTGCGTATCCACAACGCCGACCTGCAGAGGGCCGTGCTCCACAAGCTGGGATTGGATGACGAGAGGATCGAGCAGAACTTCGGGTTCTTCATCCAGGCCCTGAGCTTCGGCGCTCCTCCCCACGGAGGGATCGCCATCGGAGTGGACAGGCTCTGCGCCATCCTCCTGAACAAGGACACCATCAGGGAGGTCATCGCCTTCCCCAAGAACAAGAGGGCGGTATCCCTGCTCGACGGTTCGCCCGAGAAGGTCGACGAGTCAAAGCTGGAGGAGCTCCAGATCATCTCCCTCGCGGGAGACCTCTACATCGGCGATGTCGACACGTCCGAAGAGGACCTCTGAGAAACCACGGGCCTTCGGGCTCTTTTTTACAATTTGCAATAGGGCGGTAATTGGCGGGGATTGCTCCCCGCCTTGTTTAGAATCTGGCCTCTATGAGCCTCTTGACGGCTTCCACGACCTCGGCGGACGAATAGGCCCCGGACGTGGCCTTCATGACCTGGCCGATGATCTTGTTGGCCGCCTTGTCGTTCTTCTGATAATCGGCGACGACGCCCGGGTTCTGGTCGATGAATCCGTTGATCATCTCCTCCAGGTCGCCAGCGGCCTTTCCGGCGGACTCCGCGTCCTCCCCGGTCATGGCGCACTTGATCTCCATGGTGCATTCGGAGTCGGTTATCTCCCCGGAGACGAACCTGCGGATGATGCCGATTACGTCCTCCGCGTTCCTTCCGGCGGATTCCATGGCCTTCCAGTTGGCGCTGACGGGTCCGGCGACCCACTTGACGGCCGCCGCCGAGTCGAATTCGCCGGCGATCCTCTCGAACATCTCCGCCAACCCCATGGACGTGGCGATGAGCTGCTTGGCCATCCTCTGCTCGATGCCGTACTGGGAGGACATCCTGAGTGCCATCTTCTGGGGGCTCTCCTTTATCTTGATCGAATCGGCCAGCTCCTTGATGTGGTAGATCCCGAGATCGGGCTCGTCGATGTATCCGTAGTCGGCCTCGAATTCCTTCTTCCTGACCGAGATGGTCACACCGCGCTCCTCGTCGAAGCGCCTGGTCTCCCTGTCGATCTTCCCGCCTGCGCGGAGGATCTTCGTCTGGCGGACGACCTCGAATGTGAGGGCGCGCTCCACGTTCTTCAGACCGGTGACGTTCTTGACCTCGCATCTCTCCACTCCGACGGAGATGTTGCAGTCGCAGCGGATGCTGCGCTCGCCGTCTCCCGGCAGATCGATGACGTGACGGATGTCCTCGATGAGCTGCTTGAGGAACTCCCTGGCCTCGGTGGGGCTGGAGAGGTCCGGCTCGGTGACGATCTCCGCCAGGGGGATGCCCGAGCGGTTGTAGTCGACGAGGGAGGACAGGTCCCCCACCCTCTTAGTCTTCCCCGGGTCCTCCTCGACGTGGATCCTGGTGATCCTGATGGGCTTCTTGCCGTCCAGGTAGTAGACTCCGCCCTCTCCGACGGGATTGTCGTACTGGGTGATCTGGACGCTCTTGGACATGTCCGGGTAGAAGTACGTCTTCCTGGAGAACCAGGTGGTGTCGTTGATCCTGCATCCGAGCATCTTGGCCAGCATGATGCCGTACTCGAGGACCTTCCTGTTCAGGACGGGTCTGGATCCCGGCATGCCCAGGCATGTGGGGCAGACGTGGGTGTTCGGCCCCTCCGCCTCGGTCGTGGGGCAGGAGCAGAACATCTTGCTCCTGGTGGGGAGCTGGACGTGTATCTCCAATCCGATCTTCATTGGGCAGGCCTCCTGAGCTCGAACGCCTTCTCCCAATCCTCCGCCATGGAGAACAGGACGTCCTCGTTCCAGTGGTCGGCGACGAACTGCATGCCGATGGGCATGCCGTTCCCGTCGTATCCGCAGGGGACGTTCATGTGCGGCGTTCCCGCGAGGTTGGGCGGGACGGTGAGGTAGTCGGCCTTGTAGGACTCCAGGGCGGTCATCTTGGCGATGTCGTCGAACCGGGGTGCGGCGAAGGGCATGGTCGGGGTGAGCACGGCGTCATGGTCCTTCAGGATCGACTTGTAGTCGTCGATGACGATCCGCCTGACCTGCCTCGCCTTGGCGTAGTACCTGTCGCGGTATCCGACCATCCTCGTGAATGTTCCGAGGAGGATCCTCCTCTTCGCCTCGTCTCCGAAGTCCTTGGAACGGATCGACGAGAAGTAGTCATCGAACTTGAGGGACAGGTCCCCCTCCTGGTCCCCGTACCTCATCCCGACGTATCTGGCGAGGTTGGTGGACGCTTCGGACGTGGCGATGACGTAGTAGGCGGGGATCGCGTACTTGAAGGAGGGCATGTCGACCTCCTCCACGTCGATCCCCATGGACCTGAGGGATTCCAGAGCCTTGCCGAATGCGGATTCGACATCCTTCGAGAGCCCCTGCATCCCCTCTCTGAGGACCGCGACGCTCTTCATCTTCCTGCCCTCGTTCCTGAGCTCGGGCTGGATGCAGGACGTGGGGTCCTTCTCGTCCTTCCCGGCCATGATGGAGATGTAGGTCCTGAGGTCCCCGGCCTTGGCCGAGAGGACCCCGATCTTGTCCAGGGAGTTCCCGTAATCGATCAGACCGTACCTGGACACCCTGCCGTAGGTGGGGGCGATCCCGTAAACGCCGCAGAAGCTGGCGGGGCAGCAGATGGATCCTCCTGTGGATACTCCGAGGGAGACGTGGTCCTCGATGGCCATGGCGGCGCATGCCGAACCTCCGGATGATCCTCCGCAGGCCCTCTCGAGGTCGAACGGGTTCCTGGGGATCTCGTATGCCGAGTTGGCGGAGAAGGTCCCGAATCCGAACTCGTCCATGTTGGTCTTCCCGATCAGCTTCCCTCCGGCGGCGCGCATCTTGGCGATGGACGTGGCATCGAAGACGGGGTGGTACCCCTCCAGGATCCTGGATCCGGCGCAGGTCTCCATGTCCATGGATGTGAGGTTGTCCTTGGCGGAGAACAGGAATCTCGCATCGCCGGGCTCGGTGTCGTCCGTCATGGCGTGGAACATGCCGTACTTCTGGTTCGTCTCCTTCAGGGAGGCGAGGACGGATGCCATCGTCATGAGAGCCTGGGCCCCCTGACGTACCTGTCGTAGGTGTTCATGTCTTTGAGAAGGGCGTCCGAATCGAATTCGATCCTCGGTTCGTCCTCCCTGGTGATATCGGTGACCCCGATCGGGTCTATGCCGTATGAATCGCACTCCGGAGCCTCGTCGAGCAGCTCGAAGTAGCCAAGGATGTCGCCGAGGTCCTTGCTGTATCTGTCCAGCTCCTCCTCGGTGAGTTTGATGTGGGCCGTCCTTGCGACCCTTTCTACGGTTTGCCTGTCCATTGGTCAGACCTTCTATGGTGCGAAGGTAGCGGGAGGCATCTAATAACAATTGTGCGCGCGAGAGGGATGTGGACCATGGGTGGTTCGCAGAATGGGCCGCCAAACCACATCGTTGAAATACCGCCAAACCACATCGTTGAAATACCGCCAAACCACATCGTTGAAATACCGCCAAACCACATCGTTAATGATTAATATGCAAGTGTGTATCCTCTATTCATGGTCGATTATCGTCCTCGCACAATAGAGCCTGAATTGAGGCTCTCTTTGGAAGCGTTCGGGGCTGTCCAGATAGCAGGTCCAAAGTGGTGCGGTAAGACGACTACCTCAAAGCAATTCGCTCAAAGTTCGATCGACGTCGACAAGGTCCTGGCCTCATCCCCTGCTGATTTTGAAAGAATCGAATTGTTGCCTGATTCGATTCTGGCTGGTGAGAAGCCTCGTTTGATCGATGAATGGCAGCTGTCTCCGGGTATATGGGATGCCGTTCGTCGCAATGTCGATGATATCGGCGGTTCGGGACTGTTCATCCTCACAGGGTCGTCGACCGTCGATTCGAGCAAGATAAAGCACAGCGGTGCAGGGCGTATAGGAACCATCTTCATGAGGACGATGAGCCTCCATGAATCCGGACAATCCACCGGAGGGGTCAGCCTGTCGGATCTCTTCCAAGGGAAAGACAAGGTGTCCGATTACACAGAGAACGGTACGGAGGCCATAGCCAGGTTGTTGGTCCTCGGCGGATGGCCGGGTACGCTGGGAAGATCCGATGCCGCCATCCGCAAGAATGTCGAGGGTTACTGTCATAGAATCGTAAATGGAACGTCCCAATTGCCTGGTGATTTCATTCCGAATCCAGAGAGGATGGTCGCGGTTCTGACATCACTGTCCCGCAACGTCTCGACCACAGCATCCAAAGCAAGCATCCTGGCCGATGTGACCTCTTCGGGGCGTTCCATGAGCGGATCCACGCTGGATCGCTATCTGGCATATCTCCGCCGGAACTATGTCATAGAGGATCTTCCGAATTGGTCTCCGAAGCTGCGTACGAAAACGGTCATCAGGTCGTCACCGGTCCACCATTTCTTCGATCCAGCAATAGCCGCGATGTTTCTGGATGCCACTCCGACCGACCTCCTGAACGATTTCGAGACGTTCGGATTCCTGTTCGAATCGATGGTCGTGCGCGATGTCAGATCGTATGCCCAAGCTATAGATGGGAAGGTCTACCACTACAGGGACAAGGACGATCTGGAATGCGATATCATCATCCGTCTCGGAGATGGGAGATGGGGTGCTATGGAAGTGAAGCTCGGATCCGAGAGAGGCATCGAAGAGGGTGCCAGGAATCTTCTGAGGTTCAGAGACAAGGTGAGCGATCGGTTCCGTAGCAGGCTCTCGTTCATGGCGATAGTCGTCTCGACCAATCTGGCATATACGCGCGCGGACGGCATCCATGTCATCCCGTTGGCCTGCCTGAAGGAGCGATGCCCTTCAGAGCAGGTCGGAGACGAGCCAGGAGATCCCGGTCTTGATCTTCTGCAGGAAGGTCCTGCTCTCGTACATCTCGGATGTGTACTCCGTGCAGGATTCCAGGTCCCTGAAGAACGCATCGTCCATCCGTTTCCCGACATCCTCGGAATGGATCATCGCGTTCGCTTCGAAGTTAAGCTCCATGCTCCTCTCATCGAGACGGAGCATTCCCTTCCGTCGACGGCCATCGTCTTGGAGTGGACGAATCCGTTGCGATTCTCGTACACCTTCACGCCGTCGCGCATCAGATCGTGGGCGTACTTGCGGTTGCACCAGTAGACGAACGGATGGTCCGCCTTGTCCGGGATGATGATCCTGACATCCACTCCGCGCATCGCCGCAGTTCTCAGGGCGTACATGCACGCCTCGTTCGGAGCGAGATAGGGGGTGTGCAGCAGGATGGATTCCTTCGCGCCCTCGATCATCATCAGGTACTGGAACGCGATGCCGTTCCTCCCCTGCATGTCAGGTCCGCCGTTGACTATCTGGACGGGGATGCTCCCGGGTCCGCCGCAGGAGTCGCAGGGGTAGTACGAGGTGTCGGCGACGATGTCCTCCCTCGACGCATAGCGCCAGTCCAGGGCGAATCTGATCTCCAGGGGGATGACCGCGGAGCCCTCGATCCTCGCGGCGGAGTCCCTCCAGTTGCCCATAGGGCCCTGTCCGAGGTATTCCACGCCTATGTTGAAACCGCCGATGTATCCGATCCTCCCGTCGATGACGGCGATCTTCCTGTGGTTGCGGTTGTTCTTCTTCGGGCTCAGGAGCACGGCGGCCGTGGAATGGAACAGACGGACCTTCCCTCCCGCCCTCTTCAGCTCCGCCGTCAGGCGAGGGCCAGTGTTGTATCCGAGGGCATCCGCCAGCAGGCGCACCTCCACTCCTGCCTCCGCCTTCTCGGCCAGGATGTCCATGATCTCGTCCCCCAGAGGGTCCTTCCTGATGATGTAGTACTCCAGATGGATGAACCGCTCCGCATTGCGGAGGTCCTCCTTCAGATCCCGGAACTTGTCGTTCCCGTCGGTGTAGAGCCTCACGTCGTTGTCCGATGTGTAGTAATAAGCCCCCGCCGCGTCCAGCGTACGTGCGGCGACGGCATCCACCTTCCCGGTCTCGCCATCCGATTCGATCCTGTCGAGTCCTGCCGTCCTCAGGGATTCCATCAGCTCCTCCGGGGTGTTCCTAGGGCGGAACGCGTACCTGGAGTAGAACGTCTGTCCGAAGAACAGGTACAGCACGAATCCTCCTATGGGGAAGACGATCAGCGCCAGCGACCAGAACAGCGCCTTGTTCGGATCCTCCCGCTCCATGAGGAGCATAGAGAGGATCAGCACCAGGTCGGACAGGTAGATTATCGGAAGGAGCGACTCGAGCATCGAACGTCAACCCCGGACGCCCATAGATAACACTGACGTCGGATGCTTCAGCGGAACATCACGATCCCGTAGAATGTGATGGAATCGTCGTTGAACGCGAATTCCTTGCCGATGCTGTCGAAGTAGTTCTTCATGTCCGTCCCGGTCGACGATATCGAAGGGACCAGCTGATCCGGGAACCTGCAAGGCTCCGGATACGAGCATATCCCGCAGTACCCGCATTCGCCGTCGGCGAATCCCATGCACTCGAATCCCGCCCTCCTCATGGCGAGGACCGTGGCCCTCACGACCGTGTGGACCTCCTTCATGGCCGCCTTCACCGCAGTCTCGTCCTTCACGTCGATGACGAACCTCTTCTCCATCACGAGGGCGGAATCGTATCTCTTGCGGAGGGAATCTATCTTGTCGGTCCATCCCGGAGGGCATCCCCAGTTCGTGCCGTAGGTGCCGCACAGGTTCTCCTTGCATGAGTTCAGGCACCTGATGGCATCCTCCTCGGAGTGCTCCGGCAGAGGTGCTTCGCATATCATCCAGCCTATGGCCTCGGCATCCTGGCATGAATCCTTCCAAGAGGTCATGACGGACGTCTGGGGATGTGAGGATTTAAGCCTTATCGGCAGGCTTTTTAACGGTCCTTTTCGTCATGGGACTCATGGCAGAAGCCTCTCCAGAGAAGAAGATCGCCGCAGCGATGAAGGCGATGGATGAAGGGGACTTCAAGAAAGCATACGCCGCTTTCAAGAAGCTGGTAGTCGAATTCCCCGACAACGCCGACGTGTGGTACTACAAGGCCGAGTGCGGCAACTACGCGTCCGGGATGTTCGGCGCGAAGGTCGACACGCAGGAGATCATGGACGCGTACAAGAAGGCCATCGAGCTGGACGGTAGCCGCGTGGATTACTATCAGTCCTACGGTCTGTTCTGCATCTCCATCAACAAGTACGATGAGGCCGAGGGCGCCTACAACGAGGCCGCCGAGATCGATGAATCGATGTCCCCGTCCCTCTACTCCGAGTTCGCCATCGAGTACTACAACAACGTCATGGCCACCTACGGCGAGATCATGGAGGACCCCAAGGCCCGCGCACCCTATGCGAAGAAGGCCCTGTCCTACATGCTCAAGGCGCTCGACATCGAGCCCGAAGAAGCCAAGAATCTGCTCTGAGCAGGCTTCAAACAAGAGCCGGCCGTCCTTTCCGGGCGGTCGGCGTTTTCCTTCCGTTCTTTCTCTGCAGTTCCCCGCACGTGTTTCCACTTGCGGTCGATACGCACATTCGTCTAACGTGATATTATTCTGGTATTCATTCGTCTATCTTCGAACAGAAATCTATTCGATTGGATGGGTGAAAAGGCGTTTCATGCCCACTTTTGTGCAATAGCTTAAGTAGTATAGACGTTTGCGCGGTTTCAGCAAGGTCATTTAGACAATTGAGGCATACAATGAACTCAAGAAAGACACTGTTCGGATTGGCGGCTGTTCTGGCGATCGCCGCCCTCCTCCTCATGGTCGTTCCGTCGGCCGTCTCCGCGGACCATGTCGCAGGAGAGGATCCCAACGATTTCGCCAACATCTCGTGGATCGCGATATGCTCGATCCTCGTATTCATCATGACGCCCGGCGTCGCCCTGTTCTACGGCGGCATGCTCAGGAAGCAGAGCATGACCTCCGTCATCGCCCAGACCCTCCTCGCAATGGCGGTCATGGGGATCTCGTGGGTGGCCGTCGGCTACTCCCTCGCGTTCTCCGAGGGCAACGCCCTCATCGGAGGTTTCGATTACATCTTCTTCAACGGACTGAGCGATTCCGTCATCGCCGACGGCAGCACGATCCCCGACATGGAGTTCGCCGTCTTCCAGATGATGTTTGGACTCATCACCGCCGGTATCGTCCTCGGTGCCTGCGCCGAGCGCATAAGGTACACTGCGATCACCTGGTTCCTCGTCATCTGGTCCATCCTCGTCTACGCCCCCATGGCCCACATGGTCTGGGGCGGAGGATTCCTCGCCAGCCTCCCCGCAGGCCTTGTCACACTGGACTTCGCGGGAGGAACCGTCGTCCACATATGCGCCGGAACCACCGGTCTGGCTCTCGCCTGCTATCTCGGCAAGCGCAACTCCAGGACAATGAAGAGGGCCCACAGCATCCCCATGGTCTTCTTCGGATGCTTCCTCCTCTGGTTCGGATGGTTCGGATTCAACGGAGGATCCGGACTCGCCGCCAACGGACAGGCCATCAGCGCCATGACCGTCTCCATGATCGCAGCGGTTTGCGCCATGGCGGCATGGGCCGTCGTCCAGTACCTCCATGTCGGACGCGTCGGAGTTCTCGGGCTCGCAGCGGGTTCCATCGCGGGACTCGTCGCGATAACCCCCGCCGCGGGATATGTGACTCCGATCACCTCCATACCCATCGGTCTGGTCGGAGGAGTCCTGTGCTACTTCGGAGTCATCTTCATGCGCGAGAAGTCGGGCATCGACGATGCCCTCGATGTCATGGGGGTCCACGGCATTGGAGGCATCTGGGGCGCCATCGCCACAGGTATATTCGCAGAGAACTACTGCGATGTCGGCGGTCTGATCACAGGCTCCTGGGAGCTGTTCGTCGGGAACATCGTCGCGGTCGTCGTGACCCTGGTGTTCTGCTTCGTGGTGTCCTACGCGATCATATGGGTCCTCGGAAAGGTCATGAGGGTCCGCGCGACGGAGAACGAGGAGCTCATCGGTCAGGATCTGGTCGAGCACGGAGAGCCCGCTTACGTGATGTGATATCCATGAAGATGGTAATGGCAATAATCAGGCCCGAGAGGCTGCAGTGCGTGAAGGACGGCCTCAAGGAGAAGGGGATCAACGGGATCACCATCACCCACGTCACCGGTCACGGCGAGCAGATGGGGCTGGTGTTCACCACCAGGGTCGGCGAGTTCATCGTCGACGAGATCGAGAAGATCAAGATCGAATCCGTCGTCGAGGACGACCAGGTCCAGATGGTCATCGACACCATCCGTGCCAAGGCGGAGACCGGCCATCCCGGCGATGGGAGGATCTTCATCCTCCCGGTGCTGGAGTCCTACAAGATCAGGTCTGAGAAGACCGAATGAGATCCTGGGGGCTTGGAACCCCCGGAAAACGTTTTTCCAAACGATTTCCCTCTTTCTCCCCCCGTTCTCGTCGGCTGTTATCTGCAGACATCCGTCTAATCCGGGCCTGCAGACACGGTCATTTGACGCGCATCATCAGATTTTTCCAGGCGGAAATCTGACAATCTGCTCTACGATTAGTTGTTTGATGGTTATATTCAAATACAATTAGATATTTGTCTAATTCATCTCAGCAATGGGATACAATCGGAGAGTGAATCGGTTTGAAGCTAGTTATGAAGGCGGTCGCAGGGATCGTCGCATTGCTGTCCCTGACGGTCTTCGCACTGCCTGACGTATCGGCCGCGTTGGACTCTGGAACGGTCGATCCGACATCGAGCGTATTCATGTTCTTCTGCGGGATGCTCGTGTTCATCATGGCACCCGCCATCGCATTGTTCTACGGAGGCATGCTCAGGAAGCAGAGCATGACCTCCATGATGGCCCAGTGCCTCGGTGTCATGGGTCTCGTCATGGTGATCTGGTGGGTCGTCGGATACTCCCTCGCCGCTGGCGGCGACGGACAGTTCATCGGGAACCTGGACTACATCTTCGGCAGCGGTCTGTCGATCGAGGAGGGCAACGGGAACATCCCGACGCTGCAGTTCTTCCTGTTCCAGGGATTCTTCGCCATCGTGACCTCATGCATCGTGTTCGGTGCCACTGCCGAGAGGATAAGGTACCCCGCCATCCTGGCGTTCCTGACCCTCTGGTCGTTCCTGGTCTATGCGCCCATGGCGCACATGGTCTGGTTCGGAGGATTCCTCTCGGACGGGATCACGGAGCTCGGATTCCCCGCACAGGACTTCGCGGGAGGAACCGTCGTCCACATGTGCTCTGCAGTGTCCGGAGTCGCATGTGCCGTCGCCATCGGGAGAAGGAGCAACAGGATCACCACCGGACGTTCCCACAACGTGCCGATGATGTTCCTCGGAGCCATGATCCTCTGGCTCGGATGGTTCGGATTCAATTGCGGATCCGAGGGGGCCTTCGACGAGATCGCCGTGCTCGCGATGGTCAACACCATGCTCGCATCCGCCGTGAGCACCATCGCATGGATCATCATCCAGTACCTGCACGTCGGAAGGGTCAACGTCACCGGCCTCTGTGCCGGAGTCCTTTCCGGACTGGTCGGAATCACTCCCGGATGCGGATTCGTGGATCCGTGGGCGGCGGTGATCATCGGAGCCGCGGCCGCAGTGGTCGTCTACTTCGGGATCATCTTCATGCGCGAGAAGTCCGGCATCGACGATGCCCTCGACGTCATGGGCGTCCACGGTATCGGAGGTATCTGGGGCTGCATAGCCGTCGGTATCTTCGCGGTGTCCGGCTACAGCTGGGTCGGAGACGGCGGTCTTATCGAGGGCAACCTCGATATGCTCGTCGGACAGCTCGTGAACGTCGTGGTCACTCTGGTCTACTGCTTCGTCGTGTCCTTTGTGATCATGAAGGTCATCGACTGGATCATGATCAAGGCGACAGGACGCGGAGCGAGATTGAGCGAAGAGGAGCAGATGATCGGCTCCGATATCGTGGAGCACGGAGAGCCCTCCTACGTGATGTGATTGCTATGAAGATGATAGTAGCGATATTCAGGCCCGAGAGGCTCCAGTGCGTGAAGGACCGCCTCAAGGACATCGGCGTCAACGGGATGACGATAACCCACGTCACCGGACGCGGAGAGCAGATGGGTCTCGTCTTCACGACGAGGGTCGGGGACTTCATCGTCGACGAGATCGAGAAGGTGAAGCTGGAGATCGTGATCGACGACGAACGCGTGGACGATGTCGTCGCGGCGATCAGGAAGACTGCCGAGACTGGACACCCCGGAGACGGAAGGATCTTCCTGATCCCGGTGCTCGAATCGATCAGGATCAGATCGGAGGAGGGCCAGGCCAAGGAGTCCTGAGGCCTCCCATAGCACTTTGGGGGCGTGAGCCCCCAACCCTCCGCCCGCATTGGTACTCAGGCGGAGGGTTACTTTCTCAAACCTCGAACCGTCCCGATGAGTTGATCTTCAGTATGTTTCGGGGACGTCTTAAGTGTGTGTTGAGTGTTACGAATCTTTAATTAGTAACACTGTATTGTTAGGGATAGCGACGGAGGGATTCCTTCGTTCGAGGGCGGGTCCGCCTGAAAACCCCAACCTCCATCCACGGGGTGCCTCCGTTCGGGCGCATCGAAGCGCAAGAAACCCGTGGGTGGAGCTCTGATGGATTCGAGACCTCGCGGTCATCAGAGATGTATGATGAAAAAGGATGGTAGCGAGGGGTCGATTTGAACGACCGATCTCCGGGTTATGAGCCCGACGGGATATCCTGGCTACCCCACCTCGCTATGTTTCCACCCTAGCGGGGTGGCATATTTAACGTTTTCTCGGGTACAGCTTCAGAAGAGCTTCTTGAGGAACATCAGGTCGTCGATCTTCCCCTTGATCTGGATCTTCTTGAGGACGTATGCACGCATGGGCCTGAGGGTTCCGTCGATGAGTCCCCTGAGGTTATCGGGGGTCGTGATGACGGTGACGTCGGCGTTCTCGTCGAGCCCCTCCTCGAAGGCGTAGATGCGGGCGTCCTTGAGCCTGAGTGTGTAGGACTCGTCGCCGAGGTCGAGGTTGAAGACCTTCACCAGGTGCTGGACGTCCTTCTTGAGCTCCGGGTCCTTCTCCATCTTCTTGTGGAACCGGTCGATGACCGCCTGAATCTCCTGCTGCATGCTCATGCTTTTCACCAGTCGTCAAGCCTCCTGACCGACCTGGCGGATATCATCTGCCTGATCGGCTCCCAGGATCTCCGGGTATGCGGGGGAGGACATCCGTTGTCCTTCATCCACGCTTCTATGAAATCCATGGTGTAGTGGTCGCTCGGGTATCCGCTTCCGAAGTCTCCGAGCTCCTCGTGGAGCTCCTCTATCATGCGGTCGCGGGTGACCTTTGCTATTATGGAGGCCGCTGATACCACAGGGTAAGTATCGTCGGCTTTATGCTTTGCGATAATTGCAGGACCATCCACCAAAGTATCCAGTCTGGTCGAGAATTTCGTCTCGTTCACGTCGGGGCAGTCCGCGTATACCGCGGTGCTGGGATGCGCGGATACGGCCTCCGCGAACATCCTGAGCTCCACGTCGTTGAGGGACATATCCTTCCTCCGGGCGTCGATATCATCCGCGGACGCTATCACAACATGCCATCCGTCGGCCTTGGATACGATCTCGTCGTACATCCTCTCCCTCGTCTTCGGAGTGAGCTTCTTGGAATCCCTGACGCCTATCTTGGAGAGGACGTCGTCGTCCTCCACCCATACGGCGCCGACGACCAGCGGGCCCATGACCGAGCCCCTCCCCGCCTCATCTACTCCGCAATGCATCATCAACCCTTTTCCTTGTAGATTGCGCTCCATTAAAGATGGATTCGAGATTTAGGCGGACCATGACTCTGAAGTGCGACCTGCAATACGGCAAGGGCGATGCCAGTTATAAGCTAACCCGTGTCGGGGTGCGCAACGTCCGCAAGCCCGTTCTCGTCAAGAGGGAGGGTCTCGGAAGGACCCTCAACAACACCCTCAGCTGTTCCATGGACATCTTCGTGGACCTCCCCGCAGACCAGAAGGGGTCCCACATGTCCAGGAACGTCGAGGTCATCAACGAGGTCGTCGAGGAGAGCATGCGCAATCCCGTCACCGCGATCGAGGACATGGCGGCCGACATCTGCAGGAAGCTCCTGGAGCACCACGAGT
>LVVU01000044.1:0-2976 GCA_006954465.1 Candidatus Methanoprimaticola hominis | reverse complement strand
CCCCCAGGGAAGGGACACCTTCGAGATTTACACCCTCCTGGCCGGAGGAACGATCGTCCGCGGCGGACCGGTCACCAAGATGGTGGGCGCCCGCGTCGTGGGGATGACAGCATGCCCCTGCGCCCAGCAGACCGTCACGGAGATGCTCGGCTACAGCGGCGAGATGCCCGTGATGTCCCACAACCAGAGGAACGTCTGCACCCTGCAGGTCACCATGCCCGAGAACGTCTGCATCGAGGCCGAGGACCTGATCGACCTGGTCGAGGATTCGTTCTCGTCCCCCACGTTCGAGCTCCTGAAGAGGCCGGACGAGGGACAGGTTGTCATCAACGCCCACAGGAACACCAAGTTCGTGGAGGACGTGGTCAGGGGCGTGCTGCAGAGGTTCGTCACCAAGTTCGCCGATCTCCCCGACGACGTGGCCGTCGATGTGCAGAGCGACTCCGAGGAGTCCATACACAAGCACGATGCCTACGCCCAGAGGGTGGCCACACTCGGCGAGCTCAGGCTCGAGAACAATTGAGATGTATCGTGGGATGTCCTTTGTATGTGGCAATAACGAGAATCAGGGATGATTGCACATCAAGTAGGGCATATACAGATTGGCAGTCAATGCAGATATCAGTACTCGTAGCGAGATCTGAATCGATGAAGGTGTAAACGATGGTGAATGACTACCATGGAAATACGAGAGGATGTCAAAGCGGGGTGGTTAAGCTTAGGCGATTCAAACAAATCGGGGTTTGAACACGAACCGATGTTATGACTATTGGATGTATTGTTGGTGGAGGGATGTATCATCCATTAAATAGTATGTAAACCGAAACCCTCACTATCGCCTGAGGGCGATGTGTGATAACATGAACAATCAGAAGAAACTGATTGGAGCCATCTTCACGGTTATGATGATGGTGTTTGCCGGAGTCGTATTGACTCCCGACGTCTCGTCCGCAGAAACGGATGATACGAACACGATGAACGTCTACTTCTACGATGGGTCGCAATGGAGAAGTGGCAGTTACGAGGTATTCAACGCTTTCGAAGCTGTTCAGGCCGCCGTTCAGGGTGGTTTGGGGTTCGGAATCGAAACGACTGCCGCTAATTCCATGTGGTATGTCACAGACGCGCTTAACGGAACGAATCCCAACATGGGATACGGAATGATTTCTGGAATCAAGAAAACCGCAGATGCTTCTTTCACAACCTCCTTCGTAATCAAAGCATGCAACCCCGGATCCTCATGGATAGACGTTTCTGCCCTCCCTCTCGGATGGCTCAGGCCCTTCACCGATTATGCCTCCTATGCCCAGTTGCCTGTGGGGAATGGTGTAATCTCTCCAGCATATGCCAACATCGCCATTATCTACGGCACCAGCGATTCTGTTTCGATGCCGTCCACCGGACTCAGGGAATTGACGAATCCCTCTGACAGAGCAGACTGCCTCTATGACTTCACATTGTATGATGTCACAGGGGACATCATGGCAGGCAACACTGCTTGCTATGGCAAGCAGTATGAAAACGGCAGTCTGGTCCTCAAAACTCTTGATAGGGCGGACTTCGCAAACGGCGTGACCATCTATGGTTACGGGTCGGATGCATATCTCGCATTGCTCGATGCCACGGGCGGTGTATCACAGGGAATGCTCGACGGACAGACTAGGTCCTGGCTGTTGAATGTAGAACCGGATCGGACATACTACACCTATTATTCCTGGATGGATTCCTTATTTGGTGCAGGAACTGTCAAACAGACGACTGGAAACTCGACAACGTACAAGTATTGGTCGAGCTACGATTCCAACCTTGATCATCTGGATTTCACATTCGGATATTACACTACTATTTCCGGGTATTACACAGATCCCATATATTCGGGGAGTGGAAATGCATTGATGACTGGTAATTCGTATATTTTGATGTACGAATCTGCGACGTATTGATGCGATAGCCGGACAATCTTCTAACACTGTGGGCCTTCGGGCCCACAGTACCATGATTTCTTGTCATGGGCAGGTCGATTTATCATGGGCAGAATTATACCGATGGGATTCTCGGATTGTCCGGTTATGCTGAAGGGGTTCGTCAGTGTCGGCATAAGTGCCGACACTGCGGAATTCGCCGTCGAAAGCATCGGGAATTGGTGGCATCTGATGGGAAAAGAACGTTATCCCGACGCAAAGGACGTTATGATCACCTGTGACGGGGGTGGCAGCAACGGATGCAGAGTCAAACTCTGGAAGGTCAAACTTCAGGAATTGGCAGACTTCACAGGGCTGACATTCCATGTCAGCCATTTCCCTCCGGGAACTTCCAAATGGAATAAGATCGAACATTCCCTGTTCTCATACATCACCAGAAATTGGAAGGGACAACCTCTTGAGAACTATGAGATCATCGTCAATCTCATAGGAGCGACTACGAATTCCAAAGGATTGAAGGTGAAATGCATCCTCGACAGCTGGGAATATGAGCGCGGAATCCAGATTTCGGATGATCAGATGGATGATCTCAATCTTGTCCGTAATGAGTGGCGCGGTGATTGGAATTACAGCATTGCTCCAAGATGAAATGTGATTTTATTTCTCACCAAATCCTAAACCCGGGCGTACCACTCTTTTTAACATTCGCGAATTCTACGAGGGGGCGCGCTGGAGGTGCTCTTCGGTATGGATCCCTCCCGAGAACCTCAATGCCGCGCTCTGGCCAGAGGACTGGACACCATAGGCGTCGCCAGAGGCAGGGCTCTTCTGAGAGCACGCCTTCCCTCTGATGAAATCTGGCATCGGCTGGACTCAATCCAACTCCAGGCATCTCAGAGGGTCGATGTGTTGATGTTTATCATCTCGCTGGCGGCCATGTTGTTCACGCCGATGGATGTCATCCTCAGGAAGCAGGGAGTCAGGATCCATCACCCTTCCTTCGTCTGCGGATAGTGTTGCAGAGTTTCAGACTGTCGTTCGAAGAGGGCGACAG
>LVVU01000043.1 GCA_006954465.1 Candidatus Methanoprimaticola hominis | reverse complement strand
TCTTTCTTGCCTTTAGAAGCCACGGTCCGTGATGTCTATCTGAGTCAAAACAACCTCGCTTCAGATTCCCTCGACTCCACTCATTTTGTAATTGGACCATAAATAACTACCATTACGTATAACCCACAGATTGTGTAAGTAACGCTTTATTCTGAACTAACGAAAATAACAACGTGATGTTTATAAACCATGTTGCAAATGAGTATCCAGTACCTTCCCCGAGGTATGAATGGAAGCCGATCCCTCATAATCGGCTCCGCCGGGTCGGTCGGCAGGAATAATCTTATCGCAACCATCCAACCCTCTGCTGGCCCGACCCAAATCCTTATATTCCACCCCTCTATCACACGATTCAACGGACGGGTGGCCTAGTCTGGATATGGCGGCAGCCTCCTAAGCTGCAAGCCGGGGGTTCGAATCCCCTCCCGTTCGCCAATTCTCCTTCGATAATTTCGATTGAAAGTCGGGCAACGCAAGTAGGTCCGAACGATGCAATGTCACACTGCGATTCCATCATGGACTCTGACTGGAAGAGCAGAAGACATCCGTGAAACCATGAGTGGACTCAGAATGGACACGCGACTGATCTGAATAACCTCGATGTCGTTCCAACAGGAAATCGAACGAGTATCGTCGCATGAGACACTCGATCGCACCATCATCAACAGCGTACCGGCGACCAGCAGAACAAGCCCGATCCACGACCTCTTCGACGGCTTCTCCCCGAGTATGAAGAACGCGAATAGGACGGTGAACAGGATGCTGAGCTTATCGACCGGCACGACAACCGATGCAGGGCCCGTCTGGAGCGCATGGTAGAAGCATAACCACGACGCACCCGTCGCGAGTCCGGAGAAGATGAGGAACAACCCGTTCCTCCTCCCGACGACCGTGCCTTTCCTGTGGGCGCCCTTCATGAACACGATGCCCCAGGCCATGATCAGGACGACCGTCGTACGGATCGCCGTACCGAGATTGGACTCCACGTCCTCGATCCCGACCTTCCCCAGGATCGAGGTCAGCGCGGCGAACACCGCGGAAAGGACGGCGAAGACGAGCCACGACGACCTCGTATCCTTGGCATCCTCCACGTCCTTCCTCTCAATCATCAGCATCATGCCGACGAACATCAGAACCATTCCCGGGGCGAGAACGCCTCTCCGAGGAATACGAACGCCATCAGAACAGCGATTATCGTGCTGCTCTTGTCCACCGGGGCAACCTTGTTCACGTCACCCATCTGTATGGCACGGAAGTAGCAGAGCCACGACGCACCTGTAGCGAACCCCGACAGGACGAGGAACACCAGGCTATTCGCGGGGATGTCCGGGATCGTATCGAAGGATCCCACGATCAGAACCATGAACCAGGCCATGATCAGCACGACGATGGTGCGGATCGCCGTTCCCAGGTCCGAGTCGATATCCCTTATGCCGATCTTGGCGAGGATGGATGTGAGTCCTGCGAACACCGCCGACAGGAACGCGAACAGCAGCCAGGACTCCATGGCGGAGCGATATCGCGACATCGGCATAACGCTGTCGCCGATGCGCCCATCCGTGCTCCGAGGGATAGGTGAAGCCGCCGGATCCGAACACCCGGCGGCATGGTTTTCATCTGAGATGTTTCGCGGCCTCTTCGACCGTCGCATCGTGAAGAACGATGTCGGAGACTGCCGACATTATGCCTCTGACGTTCTTGTGCTGGAAGATGTTCCTTCCGATGGATACGCCGTGACCTCCCGCCTCCAGCGAATCGTGGACCATGTTCAGGATGTCCATGTCGGAATCCATCTTCGGTCCTCCCGCGATCACGACGGGGACCATGGTCCCTCTGACGACGTCGCGGAACGAGTCGATGTCTCCGGTGTAGCTGCACTTGACGATGTCCGCACCGAGTTCCATCGCAACCCTGGCTGCGTGCGCAACGGCCTGGGAGTCGAAGGAATCCTTTATGCGGGGTCCGCGGGGGTACGCCATCACGATAAGGGGCATGCCCCACTCGGAGCACTGCCTCGAGACCATCCCGAGGTCCTGGAGCATCTGGGGCTCGGTCTCCGCACCCACGTTGATGTGCATGGATACAGCATCGGCTCCGAGCTTGAGGGCCTCCTCGACAGTGGCGACGAGCACCTTCGAGTTGGAATTGACCCCGATATCGGTGGATGCCGAAAGATGGAGGATGAGGCCGACATCGTGACCGGAGGTCCTGTGGCCCTGGGGGACGATCCCCTTGTGCATCAGAACTGCTGTGGCACCGCCCTCGACCACGTCGTTGACGGTCTTCTTCATGTCGATCAGCCCCGGGATCGGCCCTGCGCTGATCCCGTGGTCCATGGGCACGATGACCGCATTGCCGCTCTGCCTGTCTATGATCCTCTCGATCCTGATGTTCTTGCCGAACATTTCTCTCACCGTGCTACGTGCTAACACGGGACATTATATACCGTTTGCGGAAGAAAACCCCTGATAAGAATTGAATTTTCAGTGAGCTCGTCCTGATCCGTAAAAGACGAGTTTTCTCCGTTTCTTTCCATCGATTCTATTTCGGACCCCGGGGCTCGTGCAGATGC
>LVVU01000042.1:1292-2738 GCA_006954465.1 Candidatus Methanoprimaticola hominis | reverse complement strand
CTCCGTCCCCGGGAATGCGGGCGTGGCGATCGAGTACAACATCCCGTACACCTCGAAGCGCGTGGACCTCATCGTATCGGGATACGACGCGGAGGGGAGGAACTCTGCGGTCATAGTGGAGCTGAAGCAGTGGGAGCATGCCGATTCCGTTCCCGGCAAGGACGGCGTCGTCAGGACGTACATCAACGGAGGCGACCACGAGGTCACGCATCCGTCGTATCAGGCCTGGTCATATGCGACGGCGATCAGCGATTTCAATGCGGATGTGCAGGAGAACGGCGTCCTACTGAAACCCTGCGCATATCTCCACAACTACATCGAACGGGATCCGGAGCCCCTGCTCGATCCGATGTACGACATCTACATCCGGGCGGCGCCGGTGTTCGCCAAGCACGACGGCCTCAGGCTGAAACGGTTCCTGGAGGACATCCTGAAGAAGGGGGACGATCTCGAGACGATATTCATGATCGACAGGGGGAGGCTCAGACCCTCCAAATCCCTCCAGGACGTGCTCTCGTCGATGATGAAGGGGAACCGCGAGTTCGTCATGATCGATTCGCAGAAGATCGTGTTCGAAGGGATCATGGATTCCGCCAGGAAGGCGGTAAGGGGCGGGAGGAAGAGGACCATCATCGTCAGAGGAGGGCCGGGGACCGGGAAGACGGTGCTGGCGGTCAATCTCCTGGCGGATCTCATCTCCGAGGGGACGTCGGCGGTGTACGTGACCAAGAACCAGGCGCCCCGCAGCATCTACAACTGCAAGCTGAAGGGCAGCATGAAGCGCAGCCGCGTGGATGCCCTCTTCAGGGGTTCCGGGGGATTCACCTGCGCACCGGAGAACGCGTTCGATGTGATCCTCGCCGACGAGGCGCACAGGCTCAACGAGAAGAGCGGACTCTATTCCAATCTGGGAGAGAACCAGGTCATGGAGCTCATAAGGTCCTCCCGTCTCTCCGTGTTCTTCATAGACGAGGACCAGAGGGCGACTGTGAATGACATCGGGACCGTGGAGGAGATCCTCAGGTTCGCGTCGCAGTTCGGATCCGAGGTGACGGAGATGGAGCTGGACTCCCAGTTCAGATGCTCCGGTTCCGACGGGTATCTCGAGTGGATCGACGATGTCCTGCAGATCAGGGAGACCGCATCGTTCGACCTCGATCCGTCGTTCGATTACGATCTCCGCGTATTCGACGATCCCAACGAGATGAGGGCCGAGATAGAGGCCCGCAACGCGGCGAACAACCGCTCCAGGATCGTGGCGGGATACTGCTGGAATTGGATCAAGGCGGGCAAGAACGATCCGAACGTCCATGACATCGCGATCCCGGAACACGGATTCGAGATGAGCTGGAATCTCGGATCCACGGAGACCTGGGCGATAGACGCCGGTTCCGTGGAGGAGGCGGGATGCCTCCACACCTGCCAGGGTCTGGAGTTCGATTACGT
>LVVU01000042.1:0-1284 GCA_006954465.1 Candidatus Methanoprimaticola hominis | reverse complement strand
CGGATATGAGGTACGATCCGGGGACGGGGATGGTGATCACCGATGTGACGAAGCGCGCCCGGACCGACCAGTCCGTCAAGGGTCTGAAGAAGGATCGTTCCGAGGAGGAACAGCATGTCCTCGCCGACCGTATCATCAAGAACACCTACAGGGTCCTGATGACCCGCGGGATGAAGGGCTGTTACGTGTACTGCACCGACGGGGCGTTGGCGGAGCATCTGCGCGAAGCGATGAGCCGGCGGATGGGTTGATCGCTTCCACCATGGGGTGCAATCTCAAGTCCGCCCGTTCCATGTTCCTGTGTAGAGGCCCCAGAACTTGCGCATCTTGGGGAATTCCTCCTGCAGACGGAGTTTGAACCGAGAATGCGGTTCATCCAGTCCCTCAAAGCGACTCTCCCTGTCCATGTACTGCAGCATCACAACCGCATCTTGATACCTGTCGGCATTCTTGACGTTAAGGCGGAGCAGGATCAATCCTCTGCCGAGTATTGCCGCGGATTCTACGAAGCCTCTGTAGACCAATGCATCACAGATGTCCAGGATCTTATGGCAGTCGTAATCCTTGAAATTGCGTGACGGTGCGAATCCTGTCTTCTTTATGTAGCGATCCACGTCGGTCGCCCTTCCCTCCATGATGAGAGTCTCCAGTCCATCGTTATCGAAGTTCTCATGGGAGAGAACGGTTGAGGTGAGGTTGTCGAGCAGTCTCTCCGTATCGATCCTACTGGTGTTGATCTTCATGGATTGGAAATCATCGTGTTTATGTGACATCAGGAAGAGGTTCAGGTAGATGTCTGCCGCCTCCTCCTTGTATCCGTGACTCGATAGCAGACGGGCTGCCCTTTGATCCTTGGACGTTCCATCATATCCGATGAGCATGCCTGCATATTTTGCAGCAGAATCATCGTTCTCGGCATCCAGCTTTCTCACCACACGGATTATGGCGTCCAGCTTGTCGGATGAACTGCGGATGTATGATTCGTAGTCCCCTCTATCGAATTTCATCTTCAGGGCTACCTCTCCGAGTTCTGATGAATCATCGAGGAGCTGATACGCCCTCTCGATTGTTTCCTTCGGCACGTGCTTCAGGGATTCCCGATAGAGCGTTTGCGCGTAATGGTCACGATTCTTCAGGACCTCTGCTATGGTTTCCGGGCCGGTTTCGGCGAATAGGGTGTAGATGTTGTATCTTCAGTGACCTCGACTAAATGAGGCAGGTCACTGAAAATCGTCCTTTCTGTATGCTGGCCATCATAACGATGGGTCAACGCCCACCCCGAGA
>LVVU01000041.1:11532-21783 GCA_006954465.1 Candidatus Methanoprimaticola hominis | reverse complement strand
AAGAACGAGCAGAACCTGATCGACATGTGCCTGTTCCGCAAGGGCAAGCTCAAGCTGTCGATCTGAATGACCTACCAGCCTCAGACCGTATAGAACCTGTAATATTTAATGATTTTGTTATGTCAATTTTCTGAGGCGGTTCGTTGTAATAGAAAGTGATATATACTGTTGGCGAAAATGATTATTGGCAGATGCCTCCAACTAGGGGGATTTGCAGGACGATAATCATGAAAAGACAAACCGTCTTTGCAGTAGCGGTCACCTTGTTGATGGTTGCTGCCTTGATACCGTTTGGTATGGCGGGCGATTCCGATTCGCTTACACCCAATAGCAATCTGGAATTGAACGAGCCCACGACAGTCATCTATGTGGCTGCCGGTGCCAACCATTCGACGACGTACAGTGTGAAGGAGAGTACAATTCCGAGTGGATATAGCGGTTCCAATGTGAGTTGGAGCCTGACCAATATCGGAGACGGAAATTGTGTATCCTTCAGTGACTCTGAGAACATCTATACGGCAACCGGGGGATCGGTCACCGTATACGGCAAGACCGTAGGTTCGGTCGAGCTCGTAGCTCAGATAACCGGTAGCGGCCTGACCGAGCCCTATGTGGCATCCGTGGTCGTTGTCGTATTCAGCAGCCCTACTGCGAATGCGACCGAGTTCCACTTCTTCTTCAAGATCGATCCTGAGGGGTATGCTGAGGCTCAGCTACAGGGAGCAACGGTTTCACTCCCTGCGGGGAAAACGATGGCAGATTTCAACAACGGATTCTGGGTCACCGTTACTCAGGCACAAACCCAGAACTATACCAACTTCAATGCACTCTCTGCATTGCAGTGGTATCTATCAACAAACCAATGGAGTCACAGTATCGGATCCTCAGGATGGATCAACCAACTGCTCGGACTGGGCACCTATGCCGGAACAGACTCTACATATTACTACTGGGCCCAATATCACGCAGAGCCCGCTTCTGGGAATCCTAGGGGAACATGGGCTTTCAACAACACCACCCTGTATTATATCACCAGCGTCGACAGCTCGTACATCGGCCTGATCTTCTGGGGTTCCCCCAGCAGCGACGACTCCCCCACATTCCCCGGATATCCTTCCGCGTGATAGGGACCTCACGAATTGGTGATACAATGCATGGAGAACGTCGCTTCAAGCTCGTTCTATCGGCAGTTCTCGTAGCACTTGTTCTCGCGATCTGTTGCTCCCCGACGGATTCCTCGGATGCCGAGGTCATCGGGAGCGGGGGATCCGCGTATTCGATCGACGGATCTACCCTCGTGATCCGTAGCAATATCGATTCCAGTTCACAACTGGACCTGAGTGCTTCGGATTGGGCAAAAATCGACGGGGTCCTGATCGAAAACAATGTTTCGAGAATCACCGAAGGCAGTCTTTCGAATTGCGAGAAAGTGAAGACGGTGATTGCACCGTATGTCGCTTTCAAGGACAAGATACCCAGCATCTTCGGACTCCAGGATTATCCGAAGTGCGAGATCGTCCTCATGGAGGGCGAATACAAGCACCTTGTCCTCTGCTCCGAGATCATAAAGGTTTACGCTGGCGATGATAAGATCAAAAGCGTTGTGATATCTTCGGAATGCAGAACCATTCCGGGCGGGTATAATCAGAAGGGGGCTTTCCAGGGATGCGGGAGGCTGGAGACGGTCCGTATCGATTGTCCGAATCTGACTCTTTTGCCGTCGGGTGCATTCCAGGGATGCACATCCTTGGTAGACGTCTGTCTGCCCGATTCGCTCGCAGAGATCAGTACTTGTTTCTCAGGCGACACCGCCCTTAGGAATGTTTATACGGCCTCCTCCGAGAAGAAGGAAGGGGTCGTGTTGCCCGATGGCATCCAGCTTGTGGACAATGCTTTCAAAGGGTGTTCATCCATCGAATACGCTGTCTTCGGCTGCGGCACCGGCCGGGACTATGTCAACACGTTCAGTGTCTTCGAGAATTGCACCGGTTTGAAGACCGTCGTTCTTCGTGAGGGGATAGAATCCATAGGCGGTTCATTCTTCCAAGGTTGCAGTTCGTTGGAGCAGGTGACGTTTCCCAGTACCTTAACCAAATTGAGGGAGTATGCGTTCAAGGACTGCACGGATCTCAAGGGGATAGATCTCAACGGGTGTCGGCTGGTGCACGTCTCTACTACGAGTCCATTCCAAGGTTGCACCAGTCTTCGGACGGAGGTGATCGTGGGAGATAAGCTGGTATTCGCGCTTCGCGACGAGACTGGGATCTATCATGTCCCGGAGGGCATCAGGTCGATTTACAACTGGGCATACACGGCCTGTGACAATATGGTCGAGCTCTATCTGTGCGACACCCTTGTGGATGTCTGGTCCGACTCCCTTTCCACATGCACCCGTCTTGCCAAGCTGCATGACATCCCGAATGGTTTGAACCTGTGGAGAGGAGCCCTCAAGAACACGGCCATCTCGGAACCGGTCATATCGGATAACGTACTGTACTATGTCCCAGATGTTTTCATGGAATATACCGTCACTTCGGAGATACGTTCGATAGGCAACAGCGCGTTCTATGGGAACGAGAAGCTCGGATCGGTGATATTCGAGAGCAGCATGAACAATCTGACTATGGGTACATCGTTGTTCTGGGATTGCAAGAACCTGAGCAATGTCCAATTGCCGAAGGACCTGTCCTTCATCCCGGTTGGGATGTTCCGCGGTTGCACCTCGTTGGAGAGCATAGATCTGACCGGAGTCTCTTATATCTATAGCGGCGCTTTTTCAGATTCGGGATTGAAATCGGTGACCATACCTGCGTCCGTGAATACGATCGAACAGCAGGTGTTCTTTGATTGCAAGAATCTGACCAGAGTGGTGTTCGAGAATCCGGATATTCTCCTCAGATACATCCCTTCGGCATCCACATCCTATTCAGAAGCGGGGAGTATATTCTACGGGTGTTCGTCGCTATCGGAGGTTATCCTGCCGGAAAATCTGACGTCCATTCCCGGTAGCACGTTTCACGGTTGTACTTCTCTGAAGTCTATCGATCTTCCAAAAGGGTTGCAGATAATCGGAGATATGGCTTTTAGCGGAACCGGATTGGAATCCGTGGACATCCCCGAAGGGGTGTTCTCGATCGGAGTAAATGCATTCAGAGATTGCAGATCCTTGGAGAATATCACGTTGCCTTCGACATTGGCCGTAGAGAAGAGATATGATACAGTTCCGGTGGGCAGTCTTGCGTTCATGGATATCGGAACCGATACCGCGGATGGAGTGAACGTAACGATAAGGGGATGTCCGGAATTCTCCCAGAACTCCGTATTCCGTGGGGCTGAAATAAACAACCTCATCATAGAGTCCGCGCCCAATCTTGTAGGGGATATCTTCGATTCCAGCAATATCGGGAACATCATAGTCTCGGGAGGGTCCGCATTCAAGGTCTCATCCGATATGGCGATGATTGGATCTATGATCGGAGACGACGGCCGTATGCCCGTCAAGCTCCAGACCGGCAACGGACTGGTGGACGGTTATATGATATGCTCCCTTAAGGACAGCAGCCTCCTATCCATCGGCCGCGATGACGTTGCGATATCAGCATCTCTTCTGGATAATCGCACATATCGCTCCATTTCGGTGGATGGTGAGAACCGCTACTTCAGCTACGTAGATGGCGGACTGTATTTCGAGCCGAAAGGACGTTCGGGTACTCTCACCGATGCCGAACTCGTATATGTGGACAAGAGCAAGGTGTCTACGTCCTGCTTCATCATCCCCTCGGGGGTCGTGAGAGTAGAGCCGTATGCGTTCGCCTCCAACACGGAGTACGTCGATACGGTGGTCCTTCCGGATTCGGTGGAGTACCTGGACGTCCTGTCCATGAGGTACGTTAGAAATGTGGCTATAGACTCGCTTAAGGATGCTCCGACATTCGGAATGGATGCCACCATACATGCCTACGTCTTTTTCGATTACCGTGCTTCCGTAGAGGTGGTCGACAGTCTGAAGACCACTCCCGGAATCAACAGAAACACGCTGGAGCTGTTCGGCGGGTATTTCGTACGCGCAGGCGACGGCCTCCTTCTTGTACAGATCCCCAAGGATTCTGCCACGCTCGGAATAGGAGCTGAGAGCAACATTGTGCGGCTGACTCTGAATTTGAAGAATCCATACAACAGATCGGAATACGAACTGAAGGACGGCTCTGCCGTTCTGTCTCCAGAATCCGACGGATCGTACGTGATTCCGCAATTCCAGGGTTCCAAGATCCTGTCATTCAACAACATCGTTTTGAACAAATACGCTCTGACAACTGACGCGGTACGTGGAGCAGCGGTATCGTATTCGCTTCTGAATACCGATGGAATAACCCATGGCACGCGCATCGTGATAGGAATCATCCCCGAGAAGGGGTACGAGGTCTCCGGAGAAGGTCTGTCGGTGAAGATCAACGGCGAACCCCTTCGGTTCGAGAAGTCGGGATCCAGGTATGTATGCTCGTACGATGTCGTATCGGACTGCAAACTGGAGGTAAACGGCATCAGACCTATCGCCGAACGCACCGTCACATTCGTATCCGTGAATGGAGCAGATCCCTATTCCACCGTTTCCGTGGTATCGGGACATCTCGTACCATTCCCCGGCATTCCGACCAGGGAGGGGCAGACCTTCACCGGATGGTATGTCGATGGCGAGCTCTTCGATTTCACCAAGGGCGTGGTATCCGACATATCTGTCGAAGCTGGATGGGTCTCCGAGCCTGTGTACCGCAAGATCGTCGCTGACGCCGACAACGGTACGATCACCATCAAAGACCTCAATCTGAATCGCACGATACAGAGCGGGGAGTCCGTGCTTAACGACACGACCCTTCTCCTCAGCTATCGTCCGACCATCGGCTTCGAGGCCCGGGAGTGGATCGTGAATGGGGTTTCTGTGAAGTCGATAGAGAACAGGCGCGTTCTCGAAGCGGAAGCCGACATGAAGGTGCACGTGACATCCGAGTACACGCTCTCGTCCTACCCGTACCTTGAGACCGACATCAAGACGCCCACATCGCTGGACGAATGCAAGATGGTATGGAAGGCCATCGGTACCAAGGGATTCAACGGCATGGTGTACACGCCGTCCATCCTTGGCGACTACGTGTATTCATGGTCCGATACCGAGATCTTCAAGATCGACCTCCTCACCGGGGAGATCGTGAAGAAGGTGGATACGGGCAAGATCACCAGTTCGCTCTACTACAACATGGTCACGGTCGGTAACGGATATGTCCTGGCAGGATTCGCCGGCCAGGTGTACGATGCGGATCTGAATCCGGTGTTCAGACTCCATCTGGAGGAGGGCAGGCCATCGAGCGAACTGAAGACCTACTACAACGAGGGGTACTTCTATGTGTTCACCGACTCCGGAGTCTACAAGTTCAGTGCAACGGATTCGGATCCCGATTCCAACAACATCCAGCTGCCGGTGGTCTCGGGTGACGCGAGATACACCCACTACATATCGTGGTACCAGGGCCAATCCAATCTGATATTCACAGACAGATTCATAATCGGTCTGGAATTCGACGGGGACCGCGATCAGAACAGGTATCTGGTGACGTATGACATCGATACGTTGCAGTACATAGACTCGTTCAGATTCGACGAGATAGAATCAGGCAATCTGAACACAGGGTACATCAGCTACTACAACGGCACGGCGTACTTCAACACATACTCCCCCAACTCCAACATGTTCTCCACGGCTCCTGGTTCCTGGAATTCGATAGCTTCCATCGATCTGGGATCGGACGGGGTGTTCGATCCGGTGACGGTCCGCTACTACAAACTGGGAACGACCAGTTATCCGTCCTCTCTGATTGTCGTAGGAGATTACGGCTACATCAATGCGGGGACCACCTTCAGAGTCATAGACATGGAGACCATGAAGACGGTCAAGTCGGTATCTTCCATGATGAGCCATGGGAACATGGCGGTCTCGGTCCAGGGAGACAAGGTGTACTCCTATCTGGTGCCGTACGATTCGTCCAGGACGCTCTATATCTTCGAGCATGACCAGAGAACCAATACCCTGACTTCGATTCCGCTCAGGGATGTGATCGACACCCGCGAATACTCCAGCCAGATCGTGCACTTCGGACCTCACGGCGAGATCCTGTACTACAACGATTCGGGATATCTCTTCTGCATCGCGCCGTCGTACAAGATCTCCTTCATCACTCCGGGCGACGCTGTGGATGGTCTTAGGTACTATGCCTCCGAAGGTTCGGAACTGCCCGTTCCGGAATGGAGTGGCCACAAGTTCCTGGGATGGTACGATAACGGGAATTTCGAGGGTGAGTCCATCGCTTCGATCCCCATAGGAGTCTATGGCGACAAGACGTTCTACGCGAAGTTCGACGCCGCTCAGGTGAAGCAATACGCTGTGACGTTCGAGACCCAATGGGGATCGGAGACTATTCAGGTGACCGAGGGTCAGGAGATAACCCTCCCTGACACTCCTGTGAACAAGAACAGCAGCAAGATCGAGTTCAAAGGATGGGACGGATACGTCTCGGGCATGACCGCTTCCGCCGATGTCACCTTCAAGGCCATGTGGGTCGGCGATGTCAACGGCGACGGAATGGTCGACCTCAAGGACCTTCAGGTCTGGAAGGCAAACCGTAAGAATTCCATCCAGACCTCGGCAGATGACGTCGACGGCGATGGATTGGTGAATCTGAAGGACTTGCGGGCACTGAAGGTCTTGATAAAAGAGACTTCTGCATGAAACAAACGCAGGCCGCATACCGATTCGTGATGCGGCCTGCATCATACACACAGGTAATTATGATGAGAAGCAAATTGTCAGCGACGATGCTATTGGTCGCGGCGATGGCGTTATGCCTATTGGCCGTGCCATCCGATTCTGTCGATGCTACCGAGTATTCGGCAGGAGACGGGGTGGTCGTTCCCATCCATGTGTCATCGAACCCGGGATTCAACATTGCGGAATTCTACGTAGAATTCGACAATTCCGCTCTTATATACAAAGGGGCGACGACGGATGGAACCTCATACAAGCTCGAGATCTATTATCAAAATGGTAGTCAGATAGCCGATTATCAGAAATCGGGGAAGATAAAGATCGGTGTCAGTGAAAGTAGCAACGACCTGGTGGATCTAAAAGGTGACGGAGTGCTGTTAAGCCTTATCTTCGAAGTTTCGGCAGACCCGATCTCTGGTGAACGCGTTTTCAACGTCTCTCTCGGAGATAATGGTTTTATAGAGGACACATCTGGAAATGACGTCAGTCCGGTCTTTACAATTAATAGCGTATACATAGCCGGAAAAACTCCTGATCCAACATCCAAGCTGGAGATCGGAGTGGATTTCGACTACACCGCTCTGACAGAGGAATCCAAGAACAAGGTCACGGAGATCGTCTTCCTGGAAGGCGTCACCGGTATACCCGAGGGGAAGTTCAAGGGATACACCGCTCTGAAGACCGTCAGGATCCCCAAATCCGTCACGACCGTCGGCAACAACGCCTTCGAGGGATGCACCTCGCTGGAGAAGGTCGTCATCGGATACGATGAGATCGAGCCGGAAGTGTACAACGCAGCGGATTGGTCCGGTCCGTCACGCACCATCGGGGACTATGCTTTCAGCGGATGCACCTCGCTGAAGGAGATCACCACCTACCCGTCGATCAAGATGGGCACGGGGGCCCTATCCGGTTCCGGAATCGAAAGCATAACCCTCTACCAGGTTTCGTTCAAGGATGTACCGATACGTGCCAGCTATGTCTTCCCGGAGGGGTTGTTCAAGGACTGCAAGCGGCTGAGCGATGTGAACATCATCTACAGCACCTCGATAGGATCAGTGACCATCTCCAAGGAGATGTTCGCCGGATGCGAATCGCTGAGGAGCTTCGACTTCTCCGGCAGGGCTGTAGACAATATGGGGCTGAGACGGTCTGCATTCAGCGGCTCGGGCCTGGAGAGCATAGAGATAAAGGTGAATACCTGGAACGGGGCGACCGCGAACTTCGAGAACAATGTCTTCATGGATTGCAAGAATCTCAGATCGGTGAAGATATTCAGCGAGTTCGAGAACTCCTTCGTGAACCTCTCGCCCGGATTCTTCAAGGGATGCACCGCGCTCGAGAGTCTCGATGTCGGCGTCGATTACAAGAACGGTCTGGAGTTGAGCGCTTTCGAGGGTTGCTCTTCGCTCAAGGAGATAAGGCTGTCCGGGCAGTATGCCATCAACAACATCTCAACCAACGGGATCAGCATCGAGACGATAGATATCGGAACGTGGCTGGTCGGCTCCATGTCAGACTCGGGCGGACTCGACAAGTGGGTGCAGCAGCTTCTCCAGATCCCTTCGGTCAAGCATATCAAGCAGACCGCGGAGAACGGTTACTACCAGGTGAAGGACGGAGCAGTCTACGCTCTCGATTACGGAGGGGGGAAGGGCGGCACCAAGCTCGTCAGGCTGGTTCTGGGAACCGGCGATGCGACGGAACTGGTCATCCCCGATACCGTCACCAGGATATCCAAAGACGCGCTGTCGAAATGCACATCGCTCGAAAGGATCTCGTTCCCTTCGGGCATCACCAAGATGTACGCTCAGAACGGCATCGCGTTCTACGACGTCTCCGGAGCGGAGATGGCTGTGAACGCAGACAACCTCAAAGGCAGGACCTTCGTATCCAAGGCCGATGACCGCACCAAGTTCTATCAGGCCATCGAAGTCACCATCATCATCGGGAACAGCAAGGATGTCAGAATTGTTACTTCCTTTGATCCGCTGGTGCTGGACAACCCTTCAGTACCTGCAGGAATGTCGTTCGGTTGGTTCATCGATCCGGAGTTCAAGAACGCATTCGATCCGACCAAGCCGTTGGAAACTGATACCACGATCTATGCTAGGACAGGTATCATCGAAGAATCGAAACTCATCAACTCCGTAACCGTCGAACAGTTCGTTAACGGTGGACAATCCGTTATATTGTCCGTGGAATCTGGTGCGGATGCACCTGATAAGACGCTCGTTGTAACGTATTCCGCATATGTCGAACTGCCTGAGGGAATGGTACTCAATCCGTTCTTAAGAGGTATTGTCGAGATGACCAAGGACGAGAATAGGGCAATATTCTCACCTGAAGACGTTCCCAAGATGGAGTCAGTCACGGTGACATGCTGCTACGAGATCGATTCCGTGCTCTACAGCACGCCGTATGTCAAGGAAGTAGTTCCGACCGTTTATGCAACGGTCGATCTCACCATCGATTCCGGGCTCACGCTCAGCTTCAACGGAACTCCGGTCGTAGCTGGCGATTCTATGAGATACGGATACTACACCGTCGATGTCAACGGCGATGGGAATGCGCAATACAAGGTGAACGGCATCATTGCCGATGGCAACAACAGACTATTCTACTACGGGCAGCCGCTGACGGTCGTCAGAGCAGGAGCATGAGCCAAGGTGGGCGCATGGATAGCAAGAAAGCGACAGCGATCCTGGCGATATCCCTGATGTTGCTCCAGGCCATTGTGTTGATGCTTCCGGGTATCGACACGGCAGGAGAGAATCAGGGTACGGCGTCGCACGACGGGGTTTCTGTCAGCTATATCGATTCGTCGAATCCGGGTTACGGCATCTTGACCGTATCCTTCTCCGACAAACCAGGTGCGGATTACTTCACCGTTTCCATAGACGGTGGCATGACCTCGGCTCCTATTCCAGTCAATCCAGGTATGTTCGCCGTCCCCGGAGGGCTGTCTATAGGAACGCACACGTTGCGTGTAGTATGCGGCGATGACGATTGGCATATCGCCATCACCGTCGCCGAAGTGATCCATGCGACAGGAGTGACGATAGACTACACGTCCGTCCCGATGACGGTCGGGGAGACGATCGTTCTGAAAGCCTCAGTGGTCCCTGCCGATGCGGTCGAGAAGGATATCGTATGGAATTCGTCCAATACTTCCGTCGCTACGGTGTCGAATGGCACTGTCAAGGCGGTTTCCGCCGGTACGGCCGTCATCACCGCATCGGTCGGGGATCTCAAGGCCACCTGCTCGATATCCGTTTCGGATTCGCCGCACGTCCACACTTGGGACTCCGGAACGGTGACCAAGAAACCGACCTGCACGGAACCGGGAATCAAGACCTACAAATGCTCCTGCGGAGAGACCAGGACGGAGACTATCCCCGCCCTCGGCCACAAGTGGTCCGAGTGGACCGTGGTCA
>LVVU01000041.1:0-11420 GCA_006954465.1 Candidatus Methanoprimaticola hominis | reverse complement strand
GGAACCGACCTGCACGGAGCCTGGAATCAAAACATACACCTGCTCCTGCGGAGAGACCAGGACCGAGAGCATCCCCGCACTCGGCCACAAGTGGTCCGAGTGGACCGTGGTCAAGGAGGCCACGGAGAAGGAAGACGGTCTCAAGGAGCGCACCTGTTCGGTGTGCGGAGAGAAGGAGACGTCGATCATCCCGAAGATCGTCATAGTCGACAACGGCGATGGCACAGGCATCGTCCTGTACGTGTGCATCGCCATCGCAGCATTCGTCGCTATAGCGGCCGTCGCGCTGGTGATCAAACGGAGGCCTTAACGGCCTCATCAAACGAGGGGGAGACCCCTCACCTTAACGCTCATCGGAAAGGAGGAGTCCGAATGAACAGACCGCATTATGCAGATGATTCGAGAAACGGGTCACGCGATGTCTGCGGGAAGCGGCCGGATACCACCAGGCTGCTGCCGTTTCTCCTGGCCGTCTGCTTCACATTCATCATCCTGTCGGGGGTGTCCGTTCTTTCCGATGAGAGTTCGGCCGACATCTGCGACGATGTCACGGTGTATGTGGAGAAACCGGATGGCGGATTCGCCAAGACCACCGTCGGCGGCGTATCCGGTGTGAAGGATGCGATAGAGACGGCATTGACGAAACTCGAAATGACATGGGAATACAATTCGGAGAACAGGTTCTCTTCTGTCAACGGAAGGGTGCTGGATGACGGATACTACTGGAGGATCCATCAATGGCTGCCTCTGGGGACAGCAGGCTGGGGCGTGATGGGGTACGATTCCAATTCGGACAGCTTCATGCAGACCGGATGCTCGTATTGCCTGCATGTAAGCACGCTCAGCAGCGTCGACGGGACGAACGTATACAGCTCGCCCGATTTCCAACCGAAATCCAAGGGATACGTCTTCATCAGATTCGCCAACGGATTCGACCCTGACGACTATACGGTGAAGGAGACCTTCACCGCCGAAGTGAGGAAGGAGGGATTCTGGCTCGAGGGATACGGTTCCTCGATGGGGGAGGTCGTGAAGGATGCCGTTGAAAAACAAGGCCTCGATATAGAGATGAAGACCGGCATAGACGGCAACGGGAACAATCTCCAGTGCTGGATAATCAGGATGTTCGGGTTGGGCGATGTATACGTCGGAGACGGCACCTGGTGCTACTGGAGTCAATGGACCTGGGTGAACAGCACCTGGTATTACAACGATTGGACGCTCGGATACTACGACCCGGCCGTCTACAAGTACGTCGAATGCGTCTACCTGATATCGACCCCCAACCCCTACGGCGAAGGCTTCATAATCGACAAGGGCGGTGCGGAACCGAACCCCGATGTGGATGAAATCGAATGCATCAATCTGCACAACAAGGTGATATTCAAGTCGGGGAAGACCACCGTCGCCAGACAGACCGTCAGATACGGATCGACTGTCGACATCTCGAAGGTTCCCGAGCCGAAGGCTCCCGCCGGAAAGGTGTTCGTCGGATGGGGCGACATAATGACCCCCATCACCCGGGATACCACGTTCACGGCCCAGTTCGAGGATGCGGTGCAGCAGTTCACCATACGTTACTATGACGAGTCCAAACAGGTCCTCCTTCACACCGAGATCGTGGAGAAGGGGTCATCGGCGACCTACAAAGGCCAACCGTCCAAGGAACCCGATGAGCTTTACTATTACATATTCAAGGGATGGAGCTCGGATCTCTCCAACGTGACTGCCGATGCAGACGTCACGCCGGTTTATGAGAAGATCGAGAGGGAAGCGCCTCCGACTCCGCCCACTCCGCCTCATACGCATAGCTGGAGCAACGGATCCGTGACCACGAAACCCACTTGCACGGAGACCGGGATCAAGACATACACCTGCTCCTGCGGAGAGACCAGAACGGAAACGATCCCCGCACTCGGCCACAAGTGGTCCGAGTGGACAGTGGTCAAGGAGGCCACGGATATAGAGGACGGTCTCAAGGAGCGCACCTGCGCGGTGTGCGGAGAGAAGGAGCAGCAGATCATACCGAAGATCGGCGGACACGTCCATACTTGGGACTCCGGAACGGTGACGGAACCGACCTGCACGGAGCCTGGAATCAAAACATACACCTGCTCCTGCGGAGAGACCAGGACCGAGAGCATCCCCGCACTCGGCCACAAGTGGTCCGAATGGGTGATCCAGAACGAACCCACGCCCACGTCTGTCGGTTTGAAATACCGCACATGCGACAATTGCGACGAGGTCCAGTGGTCCAAGGTCGTGTACAAGGGGTCCGATCCCGTGAACATCAATGGGGATTCTTCCACCACCTCCGTCGTACCGAAGGGGGATGCCTGGGATGCGGAATCCAAGCTGTCATCCGTCATCGAGAAGGATGGGGATGCGGTAGTGGTCAGCATCAGTTCCGATGCGATCACTGAGGCATTGGATCAGCTCACCACATTGGACGACGGGAATTCCAAGGTCGCCGTCACCATATCGATTTCGATCGACAGCGGGGATGCCAAGGTTGCAGAGCTGAGGATAAGATCCGACGATGTCAGAAGATTATCGGATGTGGGAGACTACATTCTGAGATACGAGACCTCGACATGCCGGGTCGATATCGGTTCCGGGATCCTCGCATCCCTCGGAGGCGAGGGCATCTCCCTGTCGTTCTCCGATGGTGTCCCGGTTCCGCCCGCGATGGCATCCGATATCGTCGACGGCCGCGTCATCGATGTGACGATGAAGTCGGGCGACTCCGGCATCCACGAGCTCGGCGGAACCGCCACCATATCCGTACCCTATGAGATACCTAAATCCAAGGATCCCGGGGATCTGTCCGTATGGTATGTCGACGGGGAGACGCTGGTGAAGGTGGAATCCTCGTACGATGGCGCCACAGGCGCGGTATCCTTCGGAACCAACCACTTCTCGCAGTGGATCATAGGATTCGAGCCCGAATCCGATGACGGGTATGGCACGATCATCCTCGTTGCCATCGGGATCCTGGCCGCGATCGGGGCTGTCGTATACCTCATGAAGAGGAGATGATTGCACCTCATGAACGCGTCCACTGTGAAGCTTCTCTCGGCGGCGGTCATCGCCGTGTTCGTGATCGTCTCCGTGCCGTTCATCGGATTCACAGTGGACGCCCAGGATGAGAAGCAGGGCGTGATGCTCGACTTCGCATACTACAACGTCGAATGGATCCCGTTCGAGTTCACCGACGGCATGACCGGGTCCGATGCATTGGCCAAGGCATGCTCCGCGAAAGGATACCCCATCGAACTCGACGAGGACGGAACGGTCTATTCCGTCAACAACGTCCCCCGCCTGCTGAATGTGAGCTGGGGGATGTACGTGCTCGAGGGCGAAGGCGGCTCGGCATCGTGGAAGGAGGTCGTGGATCCCTCGGCCTACATCGTGGAGGGCGAGAGGATAGTCTCCTGGGCCAGAACGGGGTCAGGAAGCGAGATGATGCCTGCGGTGGACTCCACCGGATTCACGTACTACAGCTACGCGAGCTCGGGTATCAACCGCTCCGGCGAACAGCTAAAGATCGCGACATTGGCACCGTCGGTCACCGAGACCATATGCGCCGTCGGCGGATTCCAGTACATCGTCGGAACCGACAGGTACAGCGACTATCCGAACAAGCTGCTGAAGGCCAGGCAGGACGGGGCCATAAAGGAGGTCGGCGGATACACCGATCCCAACTTCGAACTGATCGTCTCCGAGCGCCCGGACATCGTGTTCCTCGACGGCGGGACCGGCGAGCATGTGACCATGGCGGACAAGCTCCGCAAGGCCGGAGTGAACTGCGTCGTATTGTACGGCGCGGTCGATACTGACAGCCTTCTCAAGAACCTGTGGATATGCGCTTCCGCCCTCGGATTCCCCGAGAACGGAAACGCCTACATCAAGGATGTCAAGGAGGCCATCAACAACATATGCCGCATCCCGGACCTGACCGGGAGGACGGTGTTCGTATCGCTGGGGGTCAGCGAATCCCCGTACACCGCCGGCTCGGGGACGTACGTCACGAGCATGATCGAATCGCTGGGAGCTGTGAACATCTTCTCCGATTCCAGATCGTGGTTCATGGTGGACAAGGAGGCCGTCTACGACAGGCAGCCCGATGTGATAATCATCATCTACGATTCCGAGGAGATAAAGACGCAGAGGCAGTACCGTTCCCTTCTGAACGGTCTGAACGATGTCTGGAAGCGCACCCCTGCATTCCTGAACGGGGATGTGTACATCTTCTCGGGCGATGCCGCCAGCCTCCTGTCCAGGCCCGGCGCCAGATTGCCGGAGGCCCTGGAGCTCATGGCCAAGATCCTGGATCCGGACGCATTCGCCGCTGCCGATCCGACCGATACGATCGGCGTGAAGTACTACAACAACGGATACAACGACGGGGACAACGGATACCTGACGTATGTGAAGGCCAAGGGGCTGCTGAAATGGCAAAAGGATTGATCCCGCTGCTCCTGGCATGCGCCCTCCTGGCGATATCCCTCCCCGCCCTGTCGGCAGACCCTGCCGGCGAAAAGGACAGGATGCTCATCGATTACGGGAACGGAGACACCGAGTGGCACGATATCGTTCCGGGCAGCACCTTCAGGGAGGCCTTGTCATCCTCGGCTCCGAGCCTGGATGTGGAATTCTCCTCGTCGGGGGAGGACACGACGGTGACCTCCATCGGCGGAGTCGGGGATGCCGACGGCCGCTGCTCCTGGAGGCTCTATCTGTGGAACGAGGTGGTGTGGGAGGTCCAGCCGATGGATATGGACATGCCCTATCCATCGGGCTGCTTCGCCCTGGGATACTACCCGACTGATTCCATCGCCCCCGCAGCCAATCCGGATTTCCCCACGGTATGGACCTCCTACCGCGGCGATTCCAGGTCCAGCGGCATCAGCGACTCGTACGGGCCCGATACGGTTGCGAAGCCGTTGGAATGGTACAACACCTACGCAGGTGCGGTGGACTGCTCCATCCTCTACGCCGACGGTCTGATCTACCATACCGTGTCCGGGCTCTACGGGAGCGTGGGCATGGACAGCCTGGCGTGGCTCTACTGCCTCGATCCCGTGAACAAGGAGGTCGCATGGTCCGTGAGCTACTCCGACTCCGGGAACATAGAGATCGTTACCCCCGTCATAGTCGGGGATATGATAGTCCTGTTCTCGGGGAATTGGCATATCTATTGCTTCGACAGGCTGACCGGGGAGCCTCTCGCCGAGATGGTCCCTGTCGGGATGCAGCCGGACAAGTGCAGCAGGGTGAGGACCACGGAGTACGAGACGTACCGCACCGACGATCCCGTAGCCCAGGACAGGACCCACGTCGTGGCCGGTCCGACCAATGCCGTCTACGATTCCGGCGCGCTCTACTTCGGAACCTCGGACGGCGTCATGAGATGCTATTCCATCGACAGGGAGCACGGGTTCACGAAGATCTGGGAGACAATCCCCGACGACTCCGTCAGAGGATGCTTCTACTTCTACCCGCCCTGCGTGACCTCAAGCGACGGCAGGCGCGTGGTCCTCCACGGGAACTACTCGGGTCATCTGATCTGCGCCGACGCCGACGATGGGGGGATCCTATGGACCGCCGAGATAACGGATTCCAAAGGCAACAGAGCGGGTGCCGTGACATCCATCACGGTCTGCAAAGGCGAGAGGGCGTTGATCTGCTTCTCCGACGGCGGGATGTCGGCCTCCAGCGGAGGGATGGCGCTCATCACCATGAACGGGAGCATCGTGTGGGAGAAGGACTACCTCGGAAGCAAGCCGGCGGTGTACGGCGACAGGGCGTTCGTCTACATCTCCTACACCCACAACGGGTCGCCCACCATCAGGGACCACGACACCGGTCGGGATGTGGACCTGGTCAGCGGATACTACTCGATCTGGGTGGACGATTGCAGCCTCTGCTGGGTCCAGGACACCGAGGCCCTGTGCGGCGGAGGGATCACCTACTGCGACGGCAGGATCTACGGGATGGACTACTCCCCCGGTTCGGAAGGGTCGCTGGGCGGATGGGTCTGGTGCATAGACTCCGACACCGGGGACGTCGTATGGAAGGCCAAGGCGATCCCGTTCGCGGGTGCCGCATACAGCATGTGCACGCCCACGGTGGTGGACGGCAAGGTCCTCGTAGGGAACGACTACGGGGCCATCTACGTGATATCGGAGACCCCCGGTATCGAGCGCTCATCGAGCGACAGGATAGGATACAGTTCGCAGGGGCTGGCCCACTGGTCATGGCTTCTGGCGATATCGGCCGCAGTCCTCACGGGGGCGACCGCATTCATGATGTACAGGAGGACTTGATTTGGAGGGCGACCCGCCACTCAGGAGATTCATCGTCACGCTCAGGAAGGGCGTCAGGGCGATGAACGACAGCATGGTCGATGTGGACGACGACAGGAGCGAGATAGGGATCAAGAAGCGGCGCTTCAGGATAATCCTGGTCGCCGGGATATGCTTCATGATCATCATGTTCCTGATATCCATATCCATCTCGTCCGGAGGCATCATACCGATAAACGAGGCTCTGTCCGCCCTCATATCGGCGATCGAGAAGGGAGGACAGGACTTGGAGACCGAGGAGCTCTACGTGTTCGCATCCAGATTGCCGAGGGTCATAGCCGCCATAGGCGTGGGGGCAGGGCTCGCGATAGCCGGATGCATGTTCCAAGCTCTCATAAGGAACCCTCTGGTCGATCCGTACATCACCGGTGTTTCCTCAGGAGCGGGCTGCATGGCGGTCGCCGCCGCCACCGTGATGGGGTCGTTCCCGTTCCTCTCCGGATACAGTGCATACCTCATCCCGATCGGAGCCATTGCGGGAGGGTTGATAGCGTTCGGTATAACCCTGACCGTCGCCGAGTCGGCGGGTGGCTCCGCAACCAACTACATCCTATCGGGAGTCATCGTGGGATTCGCATTCTCGTCTCTGCAGACGGTGTTCCTGTCATTGAACAAGGACAACATCACCAACGTCATGTGGTGGCTGTACGGTTCCTTCGGGAACATCTCCTGGGAGAACGCATTCCTGGTGCTGGTTCCCGCCATCGGCATATCGCTGATATCCATGCTCTGGGCGCGTGAATACAATCTGTTCATGTCGGGGGAGGACCAGGCGAGACTCCTCGGAATGAACGTCCGCAAGTTCAAAGCAATCATGATGATCATCGCCTCGGTCCTGACCTCGGTCTGCGTGGCGTTCGTCGGAGTCATAGGATTCGTGGGGCTCATCGTTCCGCACGCATGCCGCATGCTGCTCGGAGGCGATCACCGCCTCATCATGCCCGCATCCATCGTCCTGGGTGCCTGTCTCATGCTCTTCGCGGATATCATCGCGAGGGTTGTGATCTCGCCTCTCGAACTGCCTGTCGGAGCCGTCACCGCCCTTATCGGAACTCCCGTGTTCGCTTACATGCTCATAGCTAGGGGGCGCGAATATGACGGATGAGATGCTGGGGGTCGACGACCTCTGCATCAGCTTCGACGACTTCGAAGCCCTGCACAAGGTATCGTTCTCCATGCCCAAGGGGAAGCTCATCGGACTGATAGGCCCAAACGGATGCGGCAAGTCGACCATGATGAAGTGCATATCCAAGCTGCATACCAGATGGACCGGCGAGATAAGGATCGACGGGAAGAGCACGGCCGACATGAGGCCCGTGGACATCGCGAAGATCGTCGCCAACGTCCCTGCGGAGATGACTCAGATGTACGGCATGTCCGTCATGGACATGGTCATGCTGGGGAGGTATCCGTTCGTCAACAAGGTCTGGTGGGAGTCCGAGGACGACGAGCAGGTCGTCAGGGAGGCTCTGCAGACCTTCGGCCTCGACCACTACAGGAGGAAGCAGATATCCCTCCTGTCCTCCGGAGAGAAGCAGCGCGTTTTGATAGCCAAGGCGTACGTGCAGAACCCCAAGGTCATGCTGGTGGACGAACCCACCTCCCATCTGGACATGAGGTACAAGCTGGAGGTCATGGAGTATCTCCGGAGCATGGCCCGCAACGATATGACGGTCATGGTCGCCGAGCACGACATCTCCCTGATGGCGAGATACTGCGATGTCTGCATCATCATGAAGAAAGGGAGCATAGTCTCCATGGGCGACCCCAAGGAGATCATCACCGAGGATCTGATCAGGGAGGTCTACGAGGTCGAATCCTGCGTCGGAACCGATCGGGAAGGGGAGATCTACGTCCTTCCCAAGAGAAGCGTGAGGGGAAGCCGATCGCATGCGCTATTCCATCCTTCTGCTGGCGATATCCCTGGTGCTGATCGCGCCGTTCATCGATCCCGTCGATGCCGAAGGCACCTGCACGGTCGAGTTCCGTATGCCCGATGGGACGGTGCTCTCCGTACAGCAGGTTCCTGCCGGCGGATACGTCGATCTGTCCAAGATACCCGAGCCTCCGGTTCCGGAGGGGGCGGTGTTCCTCGGATGGGGCGATGTGACGCAGAGGATAGATGCGGATACGGTCTTCACCGCCTCGTTCTCATATTCGGTGAAGACGTACACCGTCAGATACTTCGCCGATGATAAGACCACGTTGATGTACACGGAGAAGGTGCCGGAGGGTGCTTCGGCGACCTATGCGGTCGTTCCTGTAAAGGACGACAGCGGCAGCCTCTCCTATACATTCGAGAGATGGAGCTCCGATCTCTCGAACGTGAGATCGAACATGGACGTCTATCCGGTGTTCAAAGCGACGGAGAGGACGTGCGAGGTGAGATTCTTCGATTACGACCGCTCGCTCCTCCATACGATCAAGGTTCCGTACGGCTCGTCGCTGAAGGACATGCCTGAGAACCCTTCCAGGGAGCCTACCATCGGCTACACATACGATTTCGACTGCTGGAGCATCACGCCGAACGGGAGGAGTCCCGTCTCGTTCGACAACATAGTCGATACGAAGTTCGCCTATGCGTTCTACAAGCCGGTATTGGCCGAATACGATGTCTCCTTCATCATGGACGGAAGCGTGATCGAGAAGGTCACCGTCAAGTACAACACCCAGATCGATGCGTCCGCCGTGCTCGATCTGAAGGATGGGTATCTGGCGAAGATGTATCGCGATCCCCAGCACTCGAAGGAGTTCTCTGTAGGGTTCACCGTGATAGGGGATACGGACGTCTTCGTCTCCCTGGTCCCGGGGAACTACGACTGCGAGAGGGATTCGGACGGGAGGGCGGTGGGAGGTACCGTGAAGGTATCCCACGATTCGAGGTCGATCGGTCTGCTCTCCGGTGAGGTGTACGAGATATGCGACATCTCGCAGTTCCCCAGCGGTACCGTAGCCGAACTGGACGGAAGGTCGCTCGTTCTGTTGAAGGAGAGATTGGGCGATGATGCGATGCTCCGCATATCCGTTCCCAGAGGGTCCATCGAGGCGACTGCTTCGGCACTGTGCGCAGTATCGGATGGGAAGGATCTCTCGGTGACCGTAGCCAACGGTCCGTCCAGCGTGAAGATAACCACGGCACTGAAGAAGCTCCAGTACTCCGCATACTACAACGTATCCATTAAGGCGGACGGGCATTCCGTCACGGCGTTCCCGGAACAGATACGGCTTTCGTTCCCGTTCGTCATGGACGATGGCCTGAATCCGGTCGCATGGAGCGTTTCATCCAAGGGATCGGTATCCCGGCTCGAATCGGAGTATGCGGACGGCAGGATATCTTTCTCCACGGATTCGATGCAGTACGTCGTTCTCGGAACCGACACCCCGGGTCATGAGACGAAGAAGGACCTGGTCGTGCTGCCCTACGGCACCGCCGTTTACGAGACCTCGGGGTCAGGCAGCATCTACGGGGCGGAGGATTCGCCTCAATCCAGACTGATTTCGATCAAGGGCGATTTCAAGGGCGGCATCCTCTTCGTTCCTTCATCCTTCGGCAACCGCCCGCTCACCCACATAACGGCGAACGCCTTCGCAGAAGCGGCGGATGCGAAGGCCATCGTCATACCCATGACTGTCAGAACGTTCGAATGGATGGACTGGACCTGTACCACCCGGGACATATACTTCCTCGGAGACCGCCCGGAGTTCATCGGTACGCCTCCGTCCTATATCAGGATGCACAGCATCTCCGACAGAGGAGGATGGTCGGAGGAGGATACCGAAATCCATGACCGCCATCTGTACAGCGGCGCTGTGGGAAAGGACCCCTTCACATTCAGATTCGTCATCATCGACGGGGAGGCGTACATCGACCGCTACATAGCAGGTTCGTACGTGGTCATCCCCAGATCCGTCGTGGCCGACGGCCGCGAATACACCGTGACCTGCATCGGCGATGCCTCGTTCATGAACGTCTCCGAATCATCTCTCGCAGAGGTCTACGGTCTCGAATACGAGAGATACGACCTTGACACCATCGAGATACCACCCACGATCACCGAGATCGCGACCCTGGCGTTCCGCGGTTCCACTCTCAGATATCTGCACGGAGCGGAATCCGTCGTGCATATCGGAGACGGAGCATTCAGGAACTGCTCCTCCTTGACCCCCGTGAACCTCCGCGATTCCCTCCTATACATAGGGGAGGATGCCTTCCTGGCATGCTCGTCGAAGGCGTTCTCCAGGATAACCGTGCCTTCATCGGTGGAGCACATAGGATCCAGAGCCTTCTACGGATGCTCCGGCCTGACGAGCGTGTCTCTGGATTGCCGGATCCCCCGGATACCGGACTCCTGCTTCGCCCAATGCTCCTCTCTGACGAACATAACCATCCCCGAAACCGTGAGATCGGTGGGGGATTCGGCGTTCTACAACTGCAACAGCATACTCTACATAGACCTCGTGAACACCGAGGAGGTCGGAACGAGTGCCTTCCAGTGCGTGGGGAAGGGCTCCAGGCTGGAATGCGTCGTATTCGGGGAATCCCTGAGGACCCTGGGACGGAATGCTTTCACCGGATGCAAGGACCTGGCGGAATTGGAGGTCTACTGCGTCAGACCATCGGGTATGGACGAGGCGTTCCAGGGCTTGGACCTGGGAAGCATGAAGCTGTACGCCACGTCGGATGTGGCGGAGGATTGGGTAGGATTTGATGTCGAATTGCTGGACGAACCCGAGGAGGAGCCCGATCGCACGATGACGTACGTAGTCGTCGGGATGATCGTATTCTTCATCGTCGCAGGAATACTGTCGTTGAAGTATCGCACCGGGTTCGAATGAGTGTGTGATGGTAGTTCGATCGGTCTGGTTTCTGGTCGGCGGCTCGCTTTCGCACAAAGATCCGGATGGACCGTCGTCATGCGGTTCACGAAGTCCGTATTTAACCCCAGATGAACCAACTTCAAGCTAGGTGACATGCGAGTTGGTGGATTCCGAGTAATAGCTATTACAAACATTACAGACAGCTGTTATTATACGCACAACCCGTCCCTGTCA
>LVVU01000040.1 GCA_006954465.1 Candidatus Methanoprimaticola hominis | reverse complement strand
GCCCTGTCCGAGAAGGATTGGATCGGGACCGCGGTCGACAGGATCCTCTCATCGAGGCGGTGACATGGATACCCTCGGATTCTACGACGGGTATCCCGAGGGCTATTTCGATGCCACATACAACGTCGATCTTTCCGAGACGAGGAGGAGGTTCCTCTCGCATCTACCATCCGGAGCCCGCATACTCGATCTGGGCTGCGGCTCCTGCAGGGATGCCGAGGCGTTCATGGAAGCGGGATTTGACGTCGTTCCCGTGGATGCATCCGAAGGGATGCGTCGCGTGGTGAAGGACAGGCTCGGGATGGATGTCGTCCCGATGAGGTTCGACGAGATACCTTACATGAACGAGTTCGACGGCGTCTGGGCGAGCGCTTCGCTCCTCCATGTCCCTTCCGCGGAGCTCCCGTCGATCCTCGGATTGATCCGCAGGGCTCTGAAGGACGGAGGGGTCTTCTTCTGCTCCTTCAAGACCGGGGATTACGAAGGGGAGCGCGACGGCCGTCGCTACACCGATATGACGCCCGGGAGGCTGACCTCCCTGCTGTCGTCCTCCGGATTCTCCGTCATCGACGTCTGGCAGGACGAGGATCATCGCGGAACCGTCTGGACCAACACGATCTCGAACGCGGGTAGTTATGCTAGAATGCCCATCCAGCCGTCATGAAGATGGATGGGAGAGCCGCGATCGTCGATATCGATGACGATGAGCGCGTCGTCGTGTTCGACACCTACAAGCTGAAGAAGATCACCGGGACCAGAGTGGCCCCGATACTGGGGCTGAGCGAGCACGCCTCCCCGTTCAAGGTGGCATGCGAGATGGCCGGATTATACCCCGGCGACAAGGCCAACAAGTACATCGACGCGGGGAACATCCTCGAACCGGTCATACGCGATTACGTGGCGAAGGGATGCGATGCGATGCTTCGTGCTCCCCTCGGCCTCGCCGACGGTTCCAAGGTCGGCGTCGAGGAGGAGCTGTGCGGTTACGACCATTTCCACAACGACAAGGTGTTCGGCGGCATGGTCGACGGATACATCGTCGTGGACGGCAAGCGCAGTGCCATCCTGGAGATCAAGACCGCCAGCGACAGGACCAAGTGGCTGGACGAGAACGGGGGATACACCAATGTCCCGATGAGCTACATGCTCCAGGCCTCCCTCTACGCCCAGCTCTCCAATCTGGACAGGATCGCATTCGTCGTCGGATTCCTGGAGGAGCCCGACTACGACCGTCCCAAGCAGTGGGTCCCGACCCCAGAGAACACATTCGTGGTGGTCAAGGACAGGCTCGAGATGTCCGAGTACATGGCGAAGTGCGTCGAGTGGTACAACGAGTACATGAAGGGCGGATACACCCCCGAATGGACGGATTCCGAGGACGACCAGGCCGTTCTGAAGTATCTCAAGGCCTATAAGCCGGACGCCAAGAAGAAGCGTCATCGACCGAGGAGGATCCCGGCAGGGATCAGCACCGCGAGCATAAGCAGATTCGCGGCTGTGAAGTATATCAGGAATCCCTTCCTGTCGCATCCCTCTGTCTTGGAGTAGATCTCCAGGGAGATGATGCTCGCCATGGAGGCTATCGGTGTCCCGAAGCCTCCGATGTTGGCTCCCGCCAGGAGGTCGTTCGTGAATCCCGACAGGAGCACTGCGGCGGGGACGTTGCTCACGAACTGGCTGACCGCGACGGTGGAGATCATGGCATCCCATGCCATCATGCCTCCGAGGGCATCCCGGACGGAGTCGAGGCTCGCGATGTTCCCTGTGAAGATGAACAGGAACACGAACGTGAGTATGAGGCCCCAGTCCACCTTGAGGAGGATGCGGGGGTGGGTCAGCAGGATCGCGGCCAACACGACGACCGCCGCGTACTGGTACGGTATCGCTCTCGCCACTGCCGCGACGCAGATCGCGAACAGAACGAGCATGAGGATCAACCGACGGATGTCGGTCTTCTCATGGACCTCATCGTATCTCCCCGTCGGTTCTCCTTTCAGTCTCAGAGCGAGGAGGATCAGGACTATCGAGCCGATGAGGACGAGAGGAGCCATCTCGGACAGGACGTCCATCACATTGGGCCCGTAGTAGGATGTGATGAAGATGTTGTGGGGGTTCCCGAACGGGGTCAGGGTGCTCCCGAGGTTTGCCGCCAGGGTCTGGAGGACGATGACGGGGATCATCAGCCTCCTGTTCCCGGTCTTCTCCAGGACGATTATCCCGAACGGAACGAACGTCAGGAGCGAGACGTCGTTCGTGATGAACATCGACAGGAAGAACGGCAGCGCGATGAGCACGGCGCAGGTCCCCCTCATGCCGTGGAACCTCTTCACGAGCGAGGATGCCAATTGCTCGAACGCTCCCGTGTCGGCCATACCTGCGACCACGGCCATCATGATCGCCAGGATGCACAGGGTCCGGACGTCGATATAATCGATGTACTCGGGCGAGGGCGGGACGAGGATCATCGAGAATGCAGCGAGGATCAGCGATGCCATGAGCACCTCGTGCCCTCTGAGCCTCTTCGCGAACCCGTGTCTGTCCATAGGACGGACGATAACAGTCTACTATATTGCGGTTATCCGTGGCAGATTTTATCCGCAAGTACCTGCATCGACCCGTGGTGATAGGTATGTCCGTCAAAGATGATGTCATCAAGGCAATGAAGGAAGCAGGCAAGCCCATGAGTGCAGGCGAGGTCGAGAAGGCCACGGGAATCGACAGGAAGGAGATCGACAAGGCCTTCAAGGAGCTCAAGGCCGAAGGAGCGATTGTCTCCCCCGTCAGGTGCAAGTGGGAGCCCGCCCAGTGAGATGCACAGGGGCCGGCTCGTATGCCGGCCCCGACAAACCACATTCAGTTCTCGGACATCCTCTTCCTGATCTCCGACATCAGCATGCTGGTCACGGTGATCCTCCCGGATCTGAGCGACCTGTCCAGCAGCTTCCTCAGATCGTCGTCGGATATCATCCCGGTGGCGAACAGCTTCTCCAGTCCGTTGGTGTCGCCCGAAGACACCGCCTGCTCCGCCCGGGGCATTATCCTGTCGGAGATGAACCGCTCGTACTTGGCGCGGTTCTCATCGGTGAGGCCCACGGGATC
>LVVU01000039.1:12843-15569 GCA_006954465.1 Candidatus Methanoprimaticola hominis | reverse complement strand
GATGACAAGGACGGGTTGTGCGTATAATAACAGCTGTCTGTAATGTTTGTAATAGCTATTACTCGGAATCCACCAACTCGCATGTCACCTAGCTTGTTGCGATATGACTGCCGAGAGGGACGGATCCTCCGTCGACGTCACCGTCGATACGAACTACTCCCTGGGATACACTATCAACTCCCTCAGGACGGACAGCATGCGCGATGTGACCTCGTACGCGGTCTACTACGATGATTCGTATCCTGTGAAAGGCGATCGCGCAGTAATCCTCGATGCGATCAAGCGTCTTCGTCTGTGCTTCTCCAACGACAACTGCACGCTCTCATCGATGCAACCGGTCTCCAGGATCTGATGTCGCATCGGGACACGACCACAGCGGTCCTGTTCATGACGGGGACCCTGCCGGAGGAGATCTACGACGGAAGGGCATCGAGTCCGATATTCGAGTGGCTGGCGGATGGCGGGGTCATGTACTGGCTCCACGAGAAGCTGGGTGCCACCTACGCGGAGAGGAACGGGAGAATCGTGGATGTCGAGGACCCCGACGGACTGTTCTTCGGGAACAGCGACGTGATCAATCCCTCCGGAGGGCAGGTGTTCACGAAGAACCTGATCGATGGCAGTCTGACCGACAAGTTGGGGATATACTACGGCGAGACCACCAACGGAGTCGACTGCTCCCTCCTGGCCAGTCCATATCTGGCATTGGATTACAACGACGGCACCTATTCCGCTGTCACTCTGGTGAGATACATCGGAGGCGATGGTGTGATCGGCGTATTCGGCGGGAATCTCAAGTACGAGGCGGTTCCCACATCTGCCATGGCATCGGTCGCTCAGACGATCGTGTCCAAGCTGTCCTACGACACGATTCTCGTGGATCATACGACCGCATCCGGTAGCGGAACGGTCACGTTGGATTGCGGAGGCGGATTCTCCTACGTGTTCATGTTCGTCGACAGGGTCAACGCCGTGTGGGCAAAGGCCCTCCCTCTAGCGTGATACGGCCCCATCGGGGGTTCCACGGATCCGATCCCACGGTCACGTGAGAAGTCTGGGGCGATGGAATCGTCCATGGATCCCATGGAAGCGGCGATCGTCAAAGTCGCCCTTCGCGATGTCGAACCTGCATTCGGATACATCGCAGAAGCAACCCAGTCGTATCGGGTCCATGAAGGGATCCAACGCATCTCCGTCCATCGTCCGTTTCAGGTCTGCGAGAGCCGACGGATTTCGAAAAATTCCACCCCTATAACCGTTATATACGCGAACTCCTATGCCATGCTTTAGAATTCGAAGTATATCTACGAAATTCGTAGAATCCACGAATCAGAAGAGGAATTCCAATGGCATACGAGAGCGATATCAGCGTCGAGGAGCTCCTGGAGAGGGCCAAGAAGCCCGGCCGGGACGCGATGATCCTCCACAAGTTCTACAAGGGAAAGATTGAGACCATCCCCAAGGCCTGCGTCAGGTCCTTCGACGACTTCTCCGTCTGGTACTCCCCCGGTGTGGCCGAGCCTTGCAAGGACATCGCGGCCAACCCCGACATGGTGTACGAGCACACCTGGAAGTGGAACACCGTGGCCGTCGTCTCCGACGGAACCCGCGTGCTCGGACTCGGGGACATCGGACCCGAGGCCGCCATGCCCGTCATGGAGGGCAAGGCCATGCTGTTCAAGTACCTGGGCGGAGTGGACTGCGTCCCCATCTGCCTGGACACCAAGGACCCCGACAAGATCATCGAGACCGTCAGGCTCCTGGCCCCCTCCTTCGGAGGAATCAACCTCGAGGATATCTCGAACCCCAAGTGCTTCGACATCCTCGACGAGCTGAGGAAGGACTGCAAGATCCCCGTATGGCACGACGACCAGCAGGGAACCGCCACCGTCGAGGTCGCCGGAGCCATCAACGCCATGAAGCTCGTCGGCAAGAAGCTCGAGGACGCCCAGATCACCGTCGTCGGAGCCGGAGCGGCATCCATCGCCATCGCGAGGCTCCTTCTCGCTACCGGATTCAGCCCGAAGAACATGTGCATGTGCGACTCCAAGGGCATCCTGAACCTGACCAGGGAGGATGTCAAGGCCGGATTCCGCCAGAAGTGGGAGATCTGCGAGAAGACCAACGGAGCAGGCAAGTCCGGAGGACTCAAGGAGGCCATGGAAGGTGCAGACATCGTCATCGCCGCTTCCAAGCCCGGACCCGGGACCATCCCCAAGGAGTACGTCAAGCTCATGGCTGACGACCCCGTCATCTTCGCGACAGCCAACCCCGTTCCGGAGATCTGGCCCTGGGAGGCCAAGGAGATGGGATGCAAGGTCTTCGCCACCGGCAGGTCCGACTTCCCCAACCAGGTCAACAACTCCATGGGATTCCCTGCCATCTTCAGGGGTGTGCTCGACGTGAGGGCCAAGACCATCACCGACGAGATGTGCATCGCCGCCGCCCGCGAGCTCGCGGCCTGCGCCGAGGAGAAGGGCATCACCGAGGACTACATCATCCCGACCATGGCCGAGGCCGAGGTCTTCCCGAGGGAGGCCGTCGCCGTCGCCATGAAGGCTCAGGAGCAGGGCGTCGCCAGGCTCAAGCTGAGCAGGCAGGAGCTCCACGACAGGGCCGAGTTCATGATCAACAGGTCCAGGAGCCTCACCGCCCAGATGATGAAGGACGGATACATTCCCGACTGCAGCTCCGTGATGCAGTGAATAAACCGGGGGGCGACCCCC
>LVVU01000039.1:0-12805 GCA_006954465.1 Candidatus Methanoprimaticola hominis | reverse complement strand
CATGCCGATGATGTCCGCGCATGAGGCCCAAGATCGATCTCGTCGTCGTCACAGCCGTCATCTTATGCGCGGCGGTACTCGCAGGGGAGGTCCTGACGTATTCGTCGGTCCATCACTACGATGCCGATGCGGAATGGGGCGAGGGTTCGGTGGACTATCGCGTATCCTCGTCCGGAGGGGACGTCTACGACGCGGTGCTGATCGGCAATGCCCGTCCGGTCGACAAGCTCATGCTGTACGTGGATGACAGGTACGACAGTACGTACAGGCAGGCTTTCGAACTATCCGATGCGCCGTATCTGTCGCAGAAGGAGTTCGCGGAGCAGACCAAGGCTTTCCTGGGATTCCGTTCGTTCACGGATGCTGAGATCTGCCGGGACGACGGTCTGATCGATTTCATCGAAGGAACGATGGCCGATCCCGTCGGGAAGGCCGTTCTCGTCTCATCCTACGCGCTTCCTGCCGGCATCTACGACGGTACGGCCGATTGCCCCCTGATGAGATGGATAGGCAACGGAGGCACGCTCTACTGGGCCGGATCGGAGATCGGCCGCTTCTGCAGGGACGATGCGGGATTGCATGCAGTGGAAGGCAATCAGGAGCTCTTCTTCGGGACCTCCGGATGCGTGAACACAGCCGGTTCGACCATCGCCACGGAGAAGATCGGGAATGGATTCGCCGACGCGTTCTGTCTCAAGAACAGCAATGTCATGAACGGGGTGGACGTCGGCAAGGTGTTCGGCGCTCTCGGCATGGGATATTCCGAGAACGGGTACTCGTCCATCGCCATGGTACCGGTCGGATCGGGCATGGTCTGCGTGTTCGCAGGGATCTTCGATATCAACCAGTTCGATGACATCGGACAGGTGGTGGCTTCCGGACTCGCCTTCGACAGCATCATCATCGAACACGAGCGTGGCGATGTGAAGAGGGGCGAGGTCTCATCGGGTTTCGTTTTCGATGCGGCATCCGATCCGACGCTTTACGTCTACATAGGCGGCACGTACACCAAGTTCGCGGAGGTCTTCCATGCTTGAGCGCGGGATGGTCTGGAACCGCATCTGCGGCATCCGTCATCCGTTTCTGACCGTTCTCCTGGTCGGGATACTGGCCCGTGCGCTCATAGGGTCTCTCGCGATCGTCTACGATGCGGACTATTGGGTGACCGTCATCAGGAATATCGAATCCGGGAACGGGCTCTACGGATTGGAGGGTTACTACTACACCCCGGTCTGGGGATACATCCTCGGAGGCATAGCGGCATTCCAGGATGTCTTCATGGATATCGGCGAATCCGCGGTCCGTGTCGCGGAGGCGCTGTTCGTCGAGGGTTCGGGACCGTACTTCTCGGCGACGATACCCTCGCTGGCCGCCATATACTCGATCAAGCTGCCGCTGTTCGTCTGCGACCTCGTCACCGCCCTGGTCGTCATGAAGCTGGTGCAGGAGTCCACCGGTGACGAGCGCAAGTCCCTGTTCGCATTCGCACTGGTGTTCCTGTCACCGGTGCTGCTGATGTCCACAGGCGTCATCTCGATGCCGGACACGGTGGCCGCTATGTTCGCGGTCCTGACCATATACTGCCTGAGGAACGGATGCCCGCTGGTCGGCGGGATGACGTTCGCCCTCGCGGTCCTGGTCAAGTTCTTCCCGGTCTTCATGATCTTCGTGTTCGTCGGATACCTCGTGTCCAGGAACCGTATCGAGGGGTGCAGTCCTGTCCCCGATATCGCCAAGGCCGTTGCCGGGGCCGGGGTCATGACCCTGCTGATCTTCCTGCCTCAGATAATCGGAGGGAATCTGGACCAGTGCTTCCAGTTCCTGGGGGACCGCACGGGATTCACCGCCGAGGACGGGATATTCGACACGATAGCAGGCATCGGCAGGCTGGTGGCCTACGGTGCCGTCATGCTCCTGTCCGCGTTGGTGGGATACAGGATGGCGAGACGATCCGTTCAGGAAGATGATGCGTTACTGCCTTCTCATCGCCGTTCTCGTCCTGGTGTATCCTCCCACGACGCAGTACATAGTGATCCTGGTGCCCTTCCTCGCTTATTGGATCGCCGCTGCCGACAGGCGGTACATCATAGGGTGGAAGGTGCTCGCGGTAGGGGCGGTCGTCTACTCGACGGCATCCTTCGGGCTCTCCCTCCTTCCGTTGGCGGTGTGGGGCGGGTTCCCCGATGTCGGTTCCGCGTTGCACCTCTTCGATTTCTGGTGCACACCTGTGATCGCCGGAATCGCTCCCAACAACATCCAGTTCGTCATCGGAGGGATCATGCAATGCGCGGCGATCCTGATCGTCCTGTACATGATATGCAGGGATGCGGCGGGAGTCGACGACCGGGGATGTCTGATACGCCGTATCGATGACCGCATATGGTCATATGAATCGCCATAAGGGACACGGTGTTTCCTCCACAAGATAATATATGGCGCTTGGACGTGGGGTCGGTTGTGACATCGAGGAAGGATGCATTCTCCAGCAGGGTTTCCCTCAACATGGTGGCAAACGTCCTGAGGACGGTGCTCATGGCGTTGGCGGGACTCTTGATGGTCCCGTATTACATCGGCGAGTTCGGTCTCGCCACATACGCCATCCTTCCGCTGGCGACCACCGTCACGAACTATTTCGTGATGATCTCGGACTCGTTGTCGAACGCGTTCAGCCGCTACATGTCCATATCGGTCCAGGCCGGGGATCCGGAACGTCTGAACACCGTGTTCTCATCATCGGTCATAGGCATGGCCAAGTGCATGGGGCTGATGTTCCCGATAGCCATCCTGGTGTCCATCCTCGCACCGTACGTGTTCCATGTGGGGCCGTCCGCCTATGCGGATGTGCAGATCATGTTCTTCCTGATCATGCTGGCCTCGATGATCATATCCTTCGGGGCGAGCCTCGGAGGGGTGTACATGGCCTACAACAGCCTGTACATCACGTATTTCAGCAGGGCTCTGCAGACCGTCTCGCAGGTCGGTGTCGTCCTGATCCTGATCGCCCTCCAGGGACCGTCCCTTCCCATGATCGGGGTCTCCTTCCTGGTATCCGCGATACTGATGCTGGTCGCCATGGTGCTGAAGCTGAGGCGTGTCTGTCCGACATTGAGGCTCAGGTTGCGCTCCTACGACAGGGATCTGCTCGGAGAGATGGGGAGGCTCGGGTTCTGGGCCATCCTGAGCGAGCTCGGATCCCTTCTCTTCATCCAGGCGTCCATGGTCGTCGTCAACATGATGCTGGGGTCCGGAACCCAGGGTCTGTTCTCGATAGCCGCTAACATGATCATGATGGTCCATACGGCATGCGCCGCGCTGGCCGCCGTCTCCATCCCGCTGGTCTACAGGGAGTACGCCAACGGGGAGATCGACGAGCTGCTCCGGGTCCTGAAGATCTTCTCGAAATTCATCGGAGTCACCATGGCCTTCCCCTTGGCCTATCTGACCGTGTTCCTGCCTCAGATACTCGGAGTGTGGCTGGGCCAGGACTATCCGGAACTCCAGACCATGCTCTGCATCATGCTGCCTGTCGAGGTCCTCATCTGCACCACGAGCGTGCTGTCCGATGTGCCCGTGGTGTTCGCCAAGGTCAAACCGTTGGCTCTGGCAACCTTCCTGATGGGGGTCGTCAACATAGCCTCCGCCTCGCTGGTCATCCAGTACACCGATGCCGGCGTCAACGGCGTGTGCATCTGCTGGGCGGCATCGATGATCCTGCTGAAGCTGGTCTTCTACCCCGTGTTCTGCCATTCGCTGACCGGTGGGAGCTACAGGCGGTATTACATGCCCATCCTGGAGGCCCACCTGGCGTTCATAGGGTCGCTGATCGTCCTGTACGCGATCTCCTTCGTCTTCGTTCCTCCGATGACATGGATCGGGATCCTAGTGCCGTTCTTCCTCCTGTTCCTCCTGTTCTTCACGCTGGAGATGCGCTTCATGTTCAGCAAGCGCGACATGGACACGATCAGGACGTACCTCCCCCGTTTCGTCCAACGCTTCGTGGAGAAGGTCACGGATTGAGTCTGTCGTCCCAGAAGTATTATGCGACAGGGCATCCTTCGCAGTGACGATGAACGATACCCAATCCCGTCTGCTCTCGATGTACAAGGACATCGCCCGCATCCTCGATGCCCACGGGATAAGGTACTATCTGTGCTACGGTTCGGCCATCGGTGCGGTCAGGCACGACGGCTTCATCCCCTGGGACGACGACATGGACATCTGGGTCTGGGACGAGGATCTCCCCGAGATCAAGAGGCTCCTCCAGGAGGAGCTCGATTCCGAGCATTACTATTATCACGATTCCAGGGCCGACACCCACCCTCATGTAATCTATCGCGACGAGGATCTCGAAGACGAGCTGCGCGACAAGACGGCACCGTTCATCGATCTGTTCCCCCTCGTGGCCTATCCCGAGGGACGCTTCAGGCAGGTCCTCTCCAACATGATGATCTGGGGGGTGCACATCTCCGTCACCGTCCTGGATCACGTCGGACCGCTCTGGCTGTATCGCGGCATGCTCTGGATCCCGAGGATGTTCAGGAAGGCCGCTTCGGCTCTCGTCGAGGACGGCTCCGATCTCAGGACGATATACACGACCGAGTTCAGGAACGAGATATTCCATACGGGATGCTTCGGGAAGCCGGTGGCGCACGTGTTCGAGGACACCACCTGCTATCTGGCGGAGAGGAACGACGAGCTCCTGACCCACATCTTCGGGGATTACATGACCCCTCCGCCGGAGGACAAGCGCACCGGGGCGAAGGGATTCCCTCTGAGCGCGTTGAAAGATTACATCCTGGATGAGAGGGAGCGCGATGACCGATGCCCCTCCATGGATGAGGAAGCGCCCCGCCGCGATCAAAGCGGTCGACGAACACGTCGAAGACGGGATGATCGTCGGGATAGGGACTGGGAATGCGGCATGCATGGCCGCCGACCGTCTGGCGGAGCTGGTCCATGACGGCTTCGATCTCGGATTCGTCTCCACCTCCGAGCAGACGACCGCTTACGCGAGAGGACTCGGCCTGGAGGTCCTCGACATCGACTGTGTGGAATCGATCGATGTGACCATCGACGGCGCCGATGAGGTCGGACCCCGTCTGGACCTGATCAAAGGTCTCGGAGGTGCCTTGCTGAGGGAGAAGATCGTCGCCTCCATGACGGAGAAGGAGGTCATCGTCGTGGATGAGTTCAAGGTCGTCGACAGACTGGGCACATCCGCGCCTCTTCCTGTAGAGGTGTGCGGGTTCGCTCACGTCGCGACGGCCAGGGCGTTGGAGGGACTCGGATGCGAATCGGTGCTCCGTCTCAAGGACGGGAGGCCGTTCGTCACCGACGGAGGCAATCTGATCTACGACTGCAGGTTCGACGGGATCGACGATCCGTCGTATCTGGAGACGGCGATCGATACGATCCCGGGCGTCGTGGAATGCGGACTGTTCGTCGGACTGACCCATGCGGTGGAAGCCTATCGCGAAGAGGACGATTCTGTCGTCGAGCTGAGGATCACAGATCGAAGAGCTGGTCCTCGGGGATCCCCATGAGATACTCGCAGAGAGGGATGTCCTCCTGCTTCGTGATCTTGATGTTGTTGGCGAATCCCTTGGAGAAATAGACGGTCCTGCCGTATTCGACGGCGACGATGTCGGCGTAGATGAAGTCATGACGGTCTTCGCGCTCCGCGCGTTCGTAGAGGTCCAGGATGCCGCTGTATTCGTACGCCTGGGGGGTCTGGACCCTCATGAGATGGCTTCTGTCGAGCTCTTTGTTCCCCGACAGCTGGTCATCGGTGTAGATCACCGTCTCGTAGCAGGGTATGGCTAGGGATGCGTTCCCTTCGTTCTTAGCGATGCGGAGCATCTCGTCGATGGCCTTCTGCGGCAGGATGGGGCGGGCGGCGTCATGGACTATGACGATATCGCCCTCTCCCAGCTCGTTCCTGAGGTGGAACATGCCGTTGCGGGTCGAGTCGTGCGACGTTTCCCCGCCGGGGATCACGGCCGACACCTTGGTGAGGCCGTACTGTTCGATGAGCTCCTTCGTGCGGTCGATCCAATCCGGAACGCAGACGACCACGACCGAATCGATGGATCCGTTCCTCTGGAAGTTCGATATCGTGTGTACGAGGACGGGCTTCCCCTTGATCTCCAGGAACTGCTTGGGCATGGGTGCGCCCATGCGTTTCCCCACTCCTCCGGCCAGGATGATCGCGGTCGTCTTCACTCGTATCACTCCTTGTCGATATCGAGGAGCGCATCGGCGAACATCTTCATGTAATCCTTGCCGCAGACGGACAGGCGCAGATATCCATCCAGAGGGCCGGATCCGCGGAAGACGAGGATCCTCCTCTTCTTGAGTTCGTCCGTGACGTAATCCACGGTCCGATGCTTGAGGCGGATGCACAGGAAGCATCCGCTGCTCGGGATCAGGGAGTATCCTTCGGATTCCAGCCTGTCTACGATGTAGTCCTTACCCTCGGTGAATTTGGCGCCCAGTTCGTCGAGCAGCCTCTCGTGGTTGTCCACGATGGCCTCTCCGAATTTCAGCGTCACGGCTCCGATGGTGTAATGGGGCCTCCAGTTGTTGATGTAATGGATGACGTCCTTGTTGGAGATGACCACTCCGAGCCTCAGCGCCGTGATGGCAAGCATCTTGGAGAACGTCCTGAGGACGGCGACGTTGTCATACTTCTCTATCAGAGGGATGGAGGTTCCGTCGTAGAAGTAGTGGTAGGCCTCATCGACTATCACGAGGGCATCGTGCTCTCCAGCCTTCCTGACCACCTTCTCGATGTCCTCGGGGCTGTACACGTTCCCGATGGGCATGTTGGGGTTGACGAGCACGACTATGCTCGTATCGTCGTCGATGGCATCCAGGATCCTCTCGACGGGCATCGTGAAATCATCATCGTACGGGACCTCCACGGTCTTCATGCCGTTGAGGTTCCCGAACACCCCGTACATGTTGAACGTGGGTTTCACGACGACGAGGTTCTTCCCGGGCTGTCCGAAGACGTGTACCAGGTATCCCATCCCGATCAGGCTGCCGTCCGTGAGGGTGACGTTCTCGGGGTCGACGCCCACCATATCAGCGTATTTATGGACGAGAGGCCCTTCCTCGGGATACATCGAGAGCGTTGCAGGGGTGATCCGGGACATGACATCGTCGAAGAGCCATCTCGGAAGGCCGTCGGGGTTCTCGTTCTGGTCCAATCTTATGAAACCCTCTCTTCCTTCAGGCTGGTTCTTGCGGAATGTGTCCTTCACGTACGGATCTACATACAACATGGTCGCACCTGGTCATCAGAGGCTGTCGTCGCCCCTGTCTGAGCGGAGAACGTTTCGTGATTGAAATAACGCGCGTCCGTTTCCGGGGATCGCACGGTGCTCCCCGAAGACGTGAACCGGTCGGAACGAGCGGTATAAGGCCGAAGAGGCACGCGAAAGTTGTCGCTACGGTTATCTATCGATAGCGATTCATGTACCTGGATGCACGAAACGGGTACATGCAGCCCGCCGACGGGCGGAGCGGAGTACGACTATGTCGATCCCCGCACAATCGGTTCCTTCATGTCCGCGCTCCGTTCGGGGGCCGATGCGGTGGAGGACTGTCCAGATGCATCTCGTGCGTGCATGTTCAGCATCGATTCCTGCGCCGCCGCCTGCATGGCGGTATCCGATATCGCGGACTCCCACGGCGGGGTCCGTATTCCGACGTTCTGCGATACCCGCGTCCCTGGATGGGTGGGGCCCGGTACCGATGCTATCATCGTTTCGGGTTCCGATTCCTCGGATACGAGAGGTCTGTACGACCTGCTCAGGTCCCGCGGATGCAGGGTCCACTGTATCGCACCCGCAGGGGGCTTCTCAGGATGCGCGGCAGCGGAAGGTGCCCGCTTCATAGCGATCCCCGACGGTCTGGATTCGTCGGAGACGGTCGCATTCTCTCTCGGAGCCCTGTGCTCCATGATCTCGCTGATGGGCATCCTGGATGCCCGCTCCGAGCTCGATTCCGTCCTATCCGATTGCTCCGACATCCCTGTTCCCACCGAGATCCTCACAGGCGATATCGCAGGGGTCTATTCCACCACCGACGTCTGCGCCTGCTCCAAGCGCTGGGCCGATCTGATAATGGAGATCGAAGGGATCCCGGCGTTCCGCGGGGAGCTTCCGGAATACGATCACAACGAGTTGGTCGGCTGGTCCGATCCCAACTTGCATTCCGAGGGCCTGCGGATGATCGTCCTTCGTTCGGAGGAGGACGGCGGCATGGTCTCCATAATCGTCAAGCACATGCTGGAGGTCCTTGCGGAGAACGGGAGGCGCGTCGAAGTCGTCGATATCGGAGCCGGAAGCACGCTCATGAGGGATGTCCGCGGCATGATGCTCGCGGATGTCTGCATCAGGAGGCGGTTGTGATGACCGACATCCCCCTGAAGGAGCAGTTGTACGGATTCGTGGACGACCTGGAGAGGTCGATCCGCGAGGAATTCGACCTGGATATCGACTGCGACGACATCATCCTATGCGGTGTCGGCGGCTCCGCTGTCAGCGGGGATTTCTCTGCGGACTGCTGCTACATCGACTCGACGAAGCCCGTGGTCTCCGTCAAGTATCCCCACCTGCCCCATTGGGCCGGTCCGCGCACCCTCGCGGTCATCTCGAGCTATTCGGGCAATACGGCGGAGACGCTGCATATGCGCGAGGAGGCCAAGGCCCGCGGATGCACGATCGTCAACGTCACGTCGGGCGGTCGTCTGATGGAGCTCTCCGAGGAGAACGGGGAGCATCTGATCCCGCTGCCGAAGGGGATGCAGCCCAGACACGCTGTCGGTTACATGATAGGGTACACGTTGGGCGTCATCCGCTCCGCCGGAGGCCCCGACCTGTCCGGAAGGATCCTCGATTTCATCCCGTCCCTGAGGAGGTTCAGGGATGAGAACACGCTCTCGGACGGATGTCTCGCCAAGGAGCTGGCGGCCGGATTGATGGGGCACGTCCCCGTGGTCTGTGCGGATGCGTGCATGCGTTCCGTGGCCTACCGGTGGAAGACCCAATTCAATGAGAACACCAAGTATGTGGCCTTCTGCGATTCCGAACTGGGATTCGGAACGCCTGCTCTCGACATCTGGTGCGGCTCTCCCCAGGGGGATGCGATCCCCGTCCTGCTCATAGGGTGTGACGACCCCATGTGCGACAATGCGGATGCTCTCGACAAGGCGGCGCATCGTCTCGAAGAAGCCGGGGCCCCGCATATCGCGGTGAGACTCGGAGGGGCATCGACCCTGGAGAACATGTTCAGGGCGTTGATCCTGGGCGACTACATCTCGATGTACATGGCGTTAACCCGCGGGATCGATCCCGCAGAGGTGCGTCCGGTGATGCAGCTCAAGGCCAAGCTGGCCGCCGATCGCGATCTCCGATCACGACAGTCTCGCGATGGCTTTCTCGAACTCGTTCTGGAACTCGGACGAGCGCTTCTCCGCGATCGTCGGATCCCGGGATTCGGAGTAGATCCTGTACTTCGGTTCCGTGCCCGAGGGTCTGAGGAGGACCCATCCGTCGTCGTAGAGGAACTTGAGGCCGTCTGTGGTGTCCATCCGGTCGTCCGGATGCTCCGATGCTATCAGCTCGGTGACCCTGTTCTTCAGCCCTTCGGGGCATTTCACGGCCTTCTTTATCGTGCGGTAGGACGGGAGCGAGTCCATCTGCTCCCCGATGCCGCCCTTCTTCACGAGGCATTCGAGCATGACCGCGGCGCCCATGGCGCCGTCCCTGCAGAACTGATGGTCGGCGAATATCAGCCCGCCGTTCTCCTCCCCTCCGAAGACCGCTCCGTCGGAGGCCATCTTGCGGGCCACGATGGGTGATCCGACCGCGGTGTACACGGCCTCCCCGCCGGATGCCTTCGCGGTGTCTTCGACGATCATGGACGTTGCGACGGTGACCACGACCTTCCCTCCGTTCCTCTTTCCGAGAAGGTATCTCGCAAGAAGCGCGAGGGCGACGTCCCCGGGCACGTATCTGCCGTCCGATGTGACGAAGACGCATCTGTCGGCATCGCCGTCATGGGCGACCCCCAGGTCCGCTTCGGTCTCCTTCACGGTCTCGATTAACTCTCCCAGGTTCTCAGCAGTGGGTTCGCTGAGGTGTCCGGGGTGGCGCATGTTCGGTTCGCCGTTCAGAACGACCGTCGTGACGCCCAGACGCTCCAGGAGGAGCGGGGATGTGGCGCAGGAGCAGCCGTTGGCGCAATCCAGGACGACCTTGAGGCCGGCTCCGCGGATCGAATCCGCATCTATCTTCGAGATCACGGAGTCGATATACTCCTCGGCGGCACCGCCGATGCGTTCGACGGTCCCGATGGAATCCCACGGAACGGCCCTGGTGCCTGCATGGTACGACGCCTCGATGGCATCCTCCTGCTCCTTGGTGCACTCGGTCCCGTCGCCGGCGATGCATTTTATCCCGTTGAATTCGGGAGGATTGTGGGATGCGGTGATCATCACCCCTCCTTCGATGTCATCGCGCATCTTGATGTAGTGCTGGAGGGCCGGAGTCGGCACCATCCCCAGGTCGAGGACGTCGGCTCCCACGGAGACGAGTCCGGCGCAGAGCGAGTCCTTCAGCATGACCGATGATGTCCTTGGGTCCACTGCGACCGCGATCCTCTTCCCGAGGACCTCGCCGACGCTCCTTCCCATGCGAAGGGCCAGTTCGCAGCACATGTCCTCGTTGGCAATCCCGCGCACGCCGTTGGTTCCGAACATCCTGTCGCTCATATCTTCCCTCTTCCCCTCATCGAGTCGATTCAGATTATCGTTTCCCTCATCGGAGGGATGCGCTCCGTCCGTAGACGGTGAAGTATCCGCCCAGATAGGTGTAGACCATGATGTTCTTCGAGGAATCGACCGCGATCGTCTCGGTGACCGTCGATCTCGTCACGCTACCGTGGATGTGTTCCACGAGCACTGATTCGTCGGTGACCCCCGCGGATAAGATCTGGGCCATGTCGGAGCGCTGGTCGTTGGACAGCACCCCGCCGAGTATGCAGACGGTTCCGGACCCATGCCCGACCAGGCATACGCTGGAGTATCTGCCGTCGGTGTACCCCATGGCCAGAGACGACCCCGTCATGGTGGGGTCCACGGCGTATCTGGTTCCGTTGCCTGCGAGACAGAGCGATGTCCTCCATCCCCCTTCGGTTTCGGAGAGCCCGTAGGTCGTTTCGGGATTCTGGCACACGGCACCGAGGAACAGCGACTGGTGGTCGGACCCCAGGTCCTTGACAGTCCCATCCGACGATGAGACGTACTGGCCGATCATCCCGCCAGCCCAGTAGATGCGACCGCCCATGTCGAGCCACCTCAGGATCAGGTCCGATCCATCTCCGCCGTAGACGGTATCGGGTATCGCTCCGGAGACCATGACGACCGACTGATCGCATCTCCCGGACGATACCGCGGATTCCATCATGATGCGGAGCCTGTCTGCATCCATCGTCTCGGTCGCGGTGCCCCTGTTCTTAAGCTGTATCCCCAGCTGTGAGATGTAGTACTCCTGGTTCAGGTACGTTCCGCCGGTGGCGTGATGGGTCTCGTCGAGCTTCTCTCCTTGATCGGAGTCGTAGTAGAGGACGACCCGGGACGATGGGACCCTGCTTCCGTTGTCGATCGTCACGATATCGTAGATCACCGACGAGTCGGCGCGTATCGAGACGTCCTTGCCGGATATCTCCACGTCGTACATGTCGTCCCAGTCGTTGCAGTAGATGTACGCTTCGCCGGCGATGATGACCGCGATGATCAGCGCGGTGGCGATCAGGAGCCGTCTGTCATTCATGTCCCGCACCTCCGGATCCGATGGAGCGCAACCCGGTCAGCACATTCCCGATCCTCGGGAATCTGGACGCGATCTGGTTCTGGAGACAGAACAGCACGCATAGGAACAGCCCTGCAAGCGATACCATGGAGAACACGGTGTTCATGAGGCTGCGGAAGCTGGCGGCTCCTACGATGTAGGCCTCGGTCCAGTCCAATCCCGACAGGATGGTATCGAATCCGATCCATCCTCCGTACGACGCCAGGGGCATCAGGAGCGAGTAGTTGTTGAGCACCAGGGCCTGAGGGGCGCATCCTGCGCCGATCAGGAGCCGGCAGATGAGGTATGTGCGGTCCATCGCCGCGATGTATGTGCATAGCAGAGGGATGACAACCAGGGGGTATTGGGGCCCCAGGTTGCAGACGACCCCGCCCACCAGAGCCAGCATGGCGTATTTTATGAAGTCCCGGTTCGCATCCTCTCTGTTCGAGCGGAGCATGAGGGCGGTGAAGAACAGCATTATCGCCACTCCGATGGCTATGCTGAGGTAGCCGAACGCCATATCGAAGCTGTTCATGTTCGCCGCCCTGTCCGTGATGAATGTGAACGCCTTGGCGAACGTCCCGTCCATGACGGTAGGCGCCATGATGACCGCGAATGCGGAGAGTCCTCCCGCGAAGAGGCATGCCATGTCCTTCAGGCATCCCTTGGTGAAACCGTGTCTGACGAGGATGAGCGCTATGATGACGGGGAGCGCGAATGCCGGATACAGCTTCAGTAGGATCGCCGAAGCCAGGACGAATCCGCCCGGGAAGTAGTGCTCCCTCAGCACCAGGACGATGCTCAGCAGTGTGAGGAGGCCCGAGATGTTGTCGAACATGCCCTGGACGGCCGACATGTAGATCGCGATGGGGCAGAGGAACCAGAGGGCGAATCCCATGTCCGCCTTCCTCTCGTCGTTGGTCAGGGATCTCACGAACGAGCGG
>LVVU01000038.1:317-3048 GCA_006954465.1 Candidatus Methanoprimaticola hominis | reverse complement strand
CGCGAGCTCCTGCCAGTGGGCGGGATCCATGTTCTCGGAGAAGATCGAGAACAGGACGCGGGCATCGATGTTGGCGAGCTCCCTGATCTCGGGGACCGCGTTCACCATGTCCGAGGTGGAGAGCGCAGGATGGACCGCTCCGGTCCTGTAGTCGACGTACGATGCGATCGTTCCGCCGGTACCGATGAGGACGATCTTGGGGAGCCCCTTGCGGAACTCCACGGGGGCCTCCTTCCTGACCCTCTCGGCGGGCTGGCCCAGAACCTCGATCCTCGCGGAATCGGTGATGCTGATACCGACGTTGTACCCGCTCTTGACCTTGAGGATCAGCACGTCGGGGGCGCTGAACTCGTGATGGGGCATCAGGGTTCCTTCGAAGGACCTTCCGTCCTTCTCGACCCTGAGCCTCGTGCCCTCCGTCGCACCGAGCGACGACAGGGTCTTGGAAAGCGAATCCGAATAGCTCATGTTACTGAGCAACAGCATGGGCGCGTTGTTTATTTGGGTTATGTCGCGCGCGCACGACCAGATGGATCCCGATGGCGTAGCACGAAGGTTATTTAGCGTATGCGCTAGGTTACAGGCACCATGCACATAGTCCAACCCGGAACAGAGATCGATGTACTGAAGGAGAACAACAAGATCGCCCATGAGAACTACCGTCTCCTGAAGCAGCACAACATCAAGTCCATCGACTTCATGGGCTCGATCGGTGCCGGGAAGACCTCTCTGATCATCAAGCTGGCCGAGAAGCTGAGGGCCAGGGGCCTCCGCGTCTGCGCCATCGCCGGCGACGTCACCGGGGACGACGACTACACCAGGTTCGAGAAGTCCGGTCTGGAGTCCGTGAACTGCAACACCGGGCACGAGTGCCACCTGGACGCCAACCTCGTCAAGAAGACCCTGGCCGGCATGAACCTCGACGACTACGATATCATCTTCATCGAGAACGTCGGGAACCTCGTCTGCCCCGCGGACTTCCCTCTGGGAACGGACCTCAGGGTGGTCGTCATCTCCGTCACCGAAGGGGACGACATGGTCAGGAAGCACCACGACATCTTCATCCACTCCGATGTGGCCATCCTCAACAAGGTGGACATCGCCAGCGCCGTCGACGTGGACCCCGAGGTCATCGCCAAGGACTACAACAAGCTCACGGGCGGGGTAAAGAACATCTACAAGTGCAGCGTCAAGAAGGACGAGGGGCTCGATGAGATCATCGCCGCCCTGAAGCTCTGAGGTGCACACAGATGAAGGTCCTTGCCGTCGGAGGAGGCGGAAGAGAGCATGCGGCCGTGGAGGCCCTTTACCGCTCCGGCTCCGAGATCCACAGCGTGATGAAGAACGCCAACCCCGGGATAATCGCCAGATCCGCGAAGCATCTCCTCTGCGACGAGAAGGACATCGAGAAGGTCGTCTCCTTCGCGAAGGAGAACGGCGTCGAACTGGCCTTCATCGGTCCCGAGGCTCCGCTGGGAGTCGGAATCGTCGATGCTCTAGAGGAGGCAGGCATCAGATGCGCCTCNAGGCGGCGGCGAGGATCGAGACATCCAAATCGTTCATGAGGGAGCTCGTGGAGAAGCACGGCATCGCCGGCAACCTCTCCTTCGCCAGCTTCGACAACGCCGAGGACGCGGAGGAGTATCTCAAGACCGTGGACCACGAGATCGTCGTGAAGCCCGTCGGACTCACCGGCGGGAAGGGCGTCAAGGTCCAGGGAGAGCACCTCCACTCCTTCGAGGAGACCATGGACTACATCCGCGAGATCTTCGACGGCAACATCGGAGGCGCCGGAGTCATCCTCGAGGAGAGGGCCGTGGGCGAGGAGTTCACCCAGATGGTCTTCTCCGACGGGAGGAACATCGTCCCCATGCCCCTGGTCCAGGACCACAAGAGGGCGTACGAGGGCGATGTCGGACCCAACACCGGAGGGATGGGGTCGTACACCGATGCGGACCACCTCCTCCCCTTCGTGACCGAGAAGGACAGGAAGGACGCCCTCGCCATAGTCCAGTCCATCGTCGATGCGCTGGCGGCGGAGGGATGCCCCTACCGCGGAGTGATGTACGGACAGTTCATGCTCACCGTGGACGGACCGAAGATCATCGAGATCAACGCGAGATTCGGGGACCCCGAGGCGATGAACGTCCTGACCGCACTGGATTCCGACTTCGAGGACATCTGCAACAGGATGGCCACGGGAACCCTGACCTGCGATGTTAGATTCAAGAACGAAGCCACCGTCTGCAAGTACGTCGTCCCCAAGGGATACGGCGTCAAATCCGAATCCGGACACGAGATCTCCGTCGACGAGGAGGCCATCCGCGACTGCGGGGCCGTCGCCTACTACGCCAACGTCGACATGAAGGACGGGAAGCTCGTCACAGGAACCTCCAGGTCCATCGGGGTCGTCGGCATCGGCAAGACCATCGAGGAGGCCGAGGAGAACTGCGAGAAGGCCCTGAAGCATGTGAAGTGCGATGCCGTCTTCGTGCGCCATGACATCGGCACCCGCGAGCTGGTCCAACGCAGGGTCGACCACATGAAGGCCCTCCGCTCCGCATGACCGACCTGGCAGTCAGGATAGCATACAGGGGCGAGGGGTTCTCGGGCTCCCAGATACAGCCCGGCCTCGCCACCGTGGAGGGAACCCTCCTGTCATCCCTGATCAGGGTGACGGAGCTCCCTCCGGAGAAGATCGACCTCAAGCTGGCGAGCCGCACCGACAAGG
>LVVU01000038.1:0-306 GCA_006954465.1 Candidatus Methanoprimaticola hominis | reverse complement strand
TTCGAATCGGGCGGGGCGGACCCCGTCCTTCTTCTCAAGGCCCTCAACTCCGTGGGGCGGGGCGTCCTCTGCACCGCATACGCGCGCGTGGGCGACGACTTCCTTCCGCGTCACGCCGACATGAGGACCTACGAATACGTCACGAAGTCCGAAGGCATCGACATCGACCTGGCGAGGCAATGCATCTCCCTGTTCCAGGGGGAGCACGACTTCGCCGGCTTCTGCAAGTCCGAAGGCAAGGGCACGGTCATCGACCTGGTGGAGGCGAGCATCCGCGAGGAGGGGGACGTCGTGGTCATGACATTC
>LVVU01000037.1:2409-3959 GCA_006954465.1 Candidatus Methanoprimaticola hominis | reverse complement strand
CAGCCGAACACATCCATTTGATCGAGATCGTGATGAGGTTCTTCTTGTTGTATCTGACACCCCTGTGGTGCAGAACGAGGGCCGCGCAGGATGCTCTGGCCCGTATCCTGGGGTCGTCGTTGTATCCGGAGAACGCGTTGCTGATGAAGCCGCGCAGATCCACCTCCGCGGCATTCACCGAGCCGTTCAGCAGCGATGCCGCCCCGATCCTGTAGCGGACGCAGTTGCTGGATTCCATCTTCAACCTCCGCATCCGGTCCTTCTCGAGTTCCCTGTAGGCATCGAGAACAGGTCTCTCCCCGGCTTCGATCGACGATCTCACGTATTCGTCCAGGGCCTGGATGTTGAGACTGCCGAGCCGGTCCGTCAGGGCCCGCTCTGCGAGCTCTGCAGCCTTCTTCGGATGGCCGCTCCTCCTGAGGATCCCGGCCGCGATGATGAGGATCCTCCTTCTCCCGACATCGCTCATCCCTTTGGTCTGCTCCTCGAATATCCCTTCGGTGAATCTCCTGTCATCGAGGCCGTACCCCATGTTCAAGGCGCATAGGATGCAACGGACCGTAGGGTCCGTCCCATCGATGTCCCGTATTGATGCCACACGCTCCTTCATCTCCTCCCTGCCGATCTCCTCGCACACCCCCAGAACGGCGGTGCAGATCCCTTTGATCCGATCCCTCCGGTCTCCTGAGGCCGATTCCGCATAGCGGACGGCATGGCGAGGGCGGAGTCCCATCAGAAGGCCCAACGAGAATTGCGCATTCGCTTCGTTCATGTCCTCGTACGGCTCCTCCGAAGGGTCGAAGGGATAGGTCGTCATCGAGGCCTCGAATCCGTTCTCTGCGAACCAGTAGCGGGCTTCGGATGTGGGTGGCGCGGGGATGAGCGTGATCCCCTTCCCGCATCCGACGCATGACATCCTCAGCGGCTTCACTGCGGTGAATCTGCATTTGAACATCTTCCCGTTCTCGACGGGAGTCGGGTTGGAGAGCCTGTGGAAGCATTCCGGGCATCTGAACCCCTCGAACATGAGGTCGTATCCGTACGGTCTGTCGAGGGCCAGGTCGGGTCTCTCGATGAAGTCCGCAGGGGGCATGTCGATGTCCATGTCCTCCGCTGCATCGTACGCGAGGGCCTCGGCTTCGGAGACGAAACCCTGGACCAACCATGGAGGCATGGTCCGATATGCATCGTACGGATCCCCGTTCTCGAACTCGGGGGGTTGAGGCTCGGCCGTTTCGGAACCCTGTCCGAATATGAGGTTGTAGACCCTGATGGTATCCCGTTCCGTATTATCGAAGACCTCCAGTGCCACATCCTCGATCCCATGACGGACGCCGTCCGGGATCGGGATCATGCCCTCTGTCTCCTCTTCATCCACTCTGGGGAAGCACCTGGTGTCCTCTGTGGAGAAGACCCCTCCGGATGCAGGGTCCAGGAACAGGGGGATGCCCTTCGGCATGAACACGGCGAAGGACAGGGGCAGCGATGACCACGACGGCACCTTGACGCACCCGATTCCCGTGGCCTCGGGGATGGTCATGAACGACAGG
>LVVU01000037.1:0-2331 GCA_006954465.1 Candidatus Methanoprimaticola hominis | reverse complement strand
GCATTTCAGGAGCTTCGGGGTCCTGTCCTCCATCTCGACATCCTTCCCGAACGTCACGGTGTGCTTCCACCAGTCTCCGAAGTCGTAGATGTAGGTGATCCTGCAGTTCTCGTAGTCCCTCAGATACTCCGCGTCCTCATCCACGATCCTCGTCATCAGATCGTATTCCGGGTTCGTGATGACGTATCCCCTTCCTCCGATCTCGAATTCGTGCAGATGGTATCCGGTCCAGCCCATCACCGTCATGATGACTCTGTGGAGGTCTCCGAAGGTTATGTCCTTGGGGACGGCGACGGTGCGGTACGACTTCTCGAGGGATATCTTGAGGCTGTATCCGAGCATGAGATGCCGTAGCGGGTGCGACGATAATACCGTATGCACGCGTCCCGCGCGCACTCTTATAAACGACCGCATCCATGGCCGAATCATAGGAAAGTGGCCATATGGACCAGAAGATCATAGACCAGATTGAAGCGGTCGTCGGGAAGGACGGTTACTCCGTCGAGCCGGCCGTCCTCTACACGTACGGCTTCGACGCATCCATCTTCCACAAGACCCCGGACATGGTCGTCCAGCCCCGCACCACCGAGCAGGTCTCGGAGGTCATGAAGATCGCATACGCGAACAGGATCCCGGTCGTACCCCGCGGAGCGGGAACCGGGCTGTGCGGATCCGCCGTCCCGATCAAGGGCGGCATCGTCATGGCCATGCAGAGGATGAACCGCATCAAGCGGATCAGCGTCGCCGACCTCTGGGTGGACGTGGAGGCCGGGATGGTCTACAACGACCTCAACGACGAGCTGGCGAAGCACGGGTTCTTCTTCCCTCCCTCCCCCGGATCGGCGGAGGCCTGCCAGATCGGAGGGATGGTCGCCACCAACGCCTCCGGCATGCGCGCCGTGAAGTACGGCGCGACAGGGATTGACGTTCGTCAAGGCGGACGGGGAGATCGTCCGTGCCGGTACCAGGACCATCAAGGACTCCTCCGGATACCAGCTCGCCCGCCTGCTGTGCGGTTCGGAGGGCACCCTGGGGATAATCACCGAGGTCACCCTCAAGCTGACCACCAAGCCCAAGAAGACCGCCTCCTGCCTGTGTGCGTTCGACAACGTCGAGGATGCCGGAAGGTGCATCTCCGCCATCATCGCCAAGCCCCTGATCCCCTCGTCCTGCGAGCTCATGGACAGCGTGAGCATCCAGGCCGTGAACAAGGCTCGCGGGAACCCCTTGCCGGATTGCGGTGCTCTGTGCATCGTCGAGGTGGACGGGGAGACCGACGAGGTCGTCGAGAGGGACATCAAGATCGTGGAGGAGGTCGCCAACTCCGTCGGAGCGGTGGCCGTCACCCCCACCAGGGACAAGGCGCTCATCGCCAAGTGGACCGACGCTCGCAAGTCCGTCATGACCTCGCTCTCCGCCCTCAAGCCGGGATGCTCCTCCGTCTCCCTCGCGGACGACATGGGCGTGTCCGTGTCGCAGGTCCCCAAGGCCGTCAAGGCCTTCCAGGAGATCGCCGAGAAGTACAGGGTTACCATCGCCACCTACGGGCATGCGTCCGACGGGAATCTGCACACCAAGATGGTCATCGACCCCCTGGACAAGGACGAGTGGGACCGCGGGGTCCAGGCCGTCAACGAGATTCTTCGATGTATGCATCGAGCTCGGAGGGACCGTCACCGGCGAGCACGGGGTCGGTCTGTCGAAGGCGCCCAACTTCATGAAGGAGCGCCAGTCCGAGATCTCCTCGATCAAGGCGATCAAGGCCGCCATGGATCCGGAGAACATCCTCAATCCCGGGAAGCTCGAGCAGTGGACGGGGCCCTTCCTTAGGGACCTCCGCTACCCCTGCCCCGAATACATGGGCCACAGCCCCGCCGTCAGGGAATGACGGTGCAACCCGGGCCTCCGGGCCCGGGGTCAGTTCTTCAACGAGGTTATCGGCACCACGTACACGTCGTCCTCGCGCCTGTAGGCGGCGGATTCCGTTCCGCACAGGACGCACAGGAACGACGGTTCCTTGTGGTATCCCGCCATCCTCTCGGTCGTGCTGATGAGGTTCTCCGCCGCGGAATCGATCCTGTTCGTCCCGACCTCGATCCCGAAGGCGCCCCAGCGCTTGTCGGGCATCTCCACTATCGCGTCTATCTCCCGCTTGCCGTCGTTGTAATGGAACAGACTGCCGTTGCTGGCTTCGGCGTATATCTGGAGATCGCGTTCGCACATCCCTTCGAAGAGGGTGACTATTCAGAACCCCCTCGTTCAACCCTTCTTTTGACTTTACGATCCTGCCGTGCAGGCGTATTTGATTCATAGGTATAAGATTTTATGAAT
>LVVU01000036.1 GCA_006954465.1 Candidatus Methanoprimaticola hominis | reverse complement strand
GCGATCGTCATCAACGCGGTCATCTTCTCGCGCATCCCCACCGCGGCGATAATCTTCGTATCGAAGCTGAAGAACGCCTCGCCGACCACCATGATCATGGCCGGTATCGCGATAATGTACCTGTTCAACGCCCTGACCACGATCATAAAGCTCTGGGGCGATCCGAACTCCCTGTCCGCCGTCCTGGAATGGCAGGTCGGTTCCATCGGAGGGATCAAATGGGGCGATATCCCGATAATGCTGTGCGTCACAGCCGCGGGCTATCTGGCCATCCAGCTCTGCTCGAGACAGCTCAATGTCCTCGCCACCGGCGAGGAGAATGCGAAGGCCCTCGGTCTCAACGTCGACAGGATGAGGACTGTCCTTCTGGCTTTGACCGCGCTCATGGCCGCGACGGTCGTCAGCTATACGGGGATCATAGGATTCATCGGGCTCGTCGCTCCGCACATCTCCAGGATAGTCATCGGAGCGGACAACAGGTATCTCGTACCCGCATCCGCTCTGTTCGGAGCCACCCTTCTGATCGCGGCGGACATCGTCGGGAAGACCATCGTCGCACCCGGCGTGCTTCCGGTAGGCGTGATCACCGCGTTCCTCGGAGCTCCTATGTTCCTTTGGCTCATCATCAGGAGGAAGTCGGAGGTGTGGGGATGAGGATAGACATCTCGGGCCTCTGCTTCGGATACGGTCGTGGGAACGAGGTGCTCCGCGACATCGACCTGTCCCTCGCCGGTCCCGGACTGGCCTGCATCGTCGGACCCAACGGCGTGGGCAAGTCCACTCTGATCAAGTGCATCAACGGTCTCCTGACTCCGACCTCCGGACGCATCATGCTCGACGGGAGGGATGTGAAGAGCTTTGGTCGCAAGGAGCTCGCGATGACCGTCGGATACGTGCCTCCGAAGACCACCGATCTGTTCGCTCTGCCTGTGATGGATGCCATCATGATCGGAAGGCACAACCTCCAGGGTTGGAGGAACACCGACGAGGATATCGACAGGATAGCATCCATCCTGAAGCTGCTCGATATCGACGATCTGGCGATGAGGCCGTTTAACCGTCTGTCGTCCGGACAGCACCAGAAGGTGTCGATCGCCAGAGGTCTGGCGCAGGAGACGCCGGTGCTGATACTCGATGAACCCACATCGAATCTCGACGTGAAGCATCAGATCTACGTGACCGAGATGCTCAGAGGGATCGCGGAGGTCACGGACAAGCTCGTCATCATGATCAGCCACGACCTGAACATCGCGGCCAAATACGCAGATGATATCGTCGTGATGTCCGAACCCGGGATTATCCATTCCCACGGGAGGCCGTCCGATGTCATCACCGCGGATATGGTCCGCGAGGTGTACGGGATCGACTGCATGGTGGAGGAGCACGATGGCGTCCCGCACATAGTGCTGGGTTCCGTGCTTCCATGATATCGGCTATCGCATCAAGATAGAAGAGCCGATGGGAAGGCGAGGAACCAGACGGGACGGAGGGTCCCGCACGAGGCAGGAACAGGAGGTGCGCGGGCAGGGGTTCGGGGTTCCGGAGGTATAGATGTTCCGGAACAGGTATCCGGAGCGTATGCGCCTGTATCACGGCAGCGACCAGATTGTTGAGAAGCCGCGTATCCTGGAACCCAACCGTCGGATGGATTTCGGCAAGGGATTCTACACAACTCAATCGTACAAGCAGGCGGAGAGATGGGCCAGGGATGTCCGCAGGAAGAGAGGGGCGGATCACGCCTACGTCTCCGAGTACGAATACAACGAATCCGGAAGACTCAGGGTGCTCGTATTCGACGGACCTACCGAGGAATGGCTGGATTTCGTGGAGACGAACCGCTTGAAGGGCGATCTCCATGACTACGACATAGTCATCGGCCCCGTTGCCGACGAGGGTGTGTATTATGTCCTTTTGCTTTACGAATCGGGTGCCATATCAAGCGAGGAGACGATAATCAGGCTCGAAGCGGCGAGACTCGACGGTCAGGTCCTCTTCCATACCGATAAATCCCTGGATGACATCGTATTCATGGGATTCAGGGAGGTGGAACGACGGAGCCTAAGAAATGGATGCTGATTAAGGGGTCGCTGACGATCGGGGTTGTCAGCTATATGATGAAGCGCAGAGGATGGTCCGAGGACGAGGCTCTTCGCAGATTCCTCGATTCCGAAGTGTACGAATGTCTCCAAGACGAGGAGACGAAGACATGGTACTTCAGCGCATATCAGCTGTCCGAGTTCTTCGAGAACGAGTTGGAGGGTAGAAGGATATGGCCGGATATGTGACGGATGCGCCGGATACGTTGAAGCTCAAGGTGTTCTGCATCGAGGAGTACCGTACGAAGCACGGACTCACCGCCCCGGAGACCATCATTGATACACTGATGGACACCAATCCCATCCATGTGCATACCCATGATGACCAGGAAGAGATCGCCAAGATGTTCAGCCGGTACGATATGCTGGCCATGCCGGTAGTGGATAGCGAAAATCGGATCGTTGGTATCATCACCATCGATGACGCGGTAGATGTCATCCAGGATGAGAACACCGAGGACTTTGAAAAGATGGCAGGTATGACCCCCAGTGATGATACCTACCTGCGTACCCCCGTTATCACGCTGGCAAAGCACCGTATTATCTGGCTGATGGTGCTGATGCTCTCCGCCATGGTGACCGGCGCCATGCTGGAATACTATGA
>LVVU01000035.1:1363-3017 GCA_006954465.1 Candidatus Methanoprimaticola hominis | reverse complement strand
GAGTACGAATCCTTCGAGAAAGGATCCGAGGACTTCGATTTCGAGCCTGTGAAGGCCTTCGAGGACTTCTACGAGAGGAAGACCGGCAGCAAGCTCACCGACGCTCAGCGTCGCATAGTGGTCGAGACGTTCGACACGGAGGCGGTACAGTGAAGCCCCACGTATTGACGATATCCGCATTCGGTCCCTACGGTACGCAGGAGGTCATCGACTTCGATGTGTTCGGAGGAAGCGGGCTGTTCCTCGTGACCGGGGACACCGGAGCCGGGAAGACGTCCATCTTCAACGCCATAACCTACGCCCTGTACGGGCGCACCAACGACGACAGGAGATCCGTCGTGCTCCGCAGCGACTTCGCCGACCCGTCGACCAAGACCTTCGTCGAGCTGACGTTCGAGCATCGCGGCGTGGAGTACAGGCTCTACAGGTCTCCGGAGCAGGAGCGTCCGAAGATCAGGGGGGCCGGGACCACAAAGACCCCCGCCCAGGCCGAGCTCACATGGGACGGCGGAGTTGTCACCAAGGACGGGGACGTCACGAAGAAGGTCGTGGAGATCCTCGGGATCGAGTTCAACCAGTGGAAGCAGGTCTCCATGCTCGCCCAGGGGGAGTTCAGGAAGCTCCTGACCTGCGACACCAAGGAGAGGAACGAGGTCTTCAGGAGGATCTTCTCCACCGATTACGTCCGCAGATTCCAGGACAGGCTGTCGGAGATGGCCAAGGACCTCCGCGACGATTACAACAAGGCGGAGGACAGGCTGCTGGAGGCGATGGGATCCGCAGATATCCCGGAGGACAGCCCGTATCATTCCGATTACGACGGCAAGAAGGGCGCCGTCTCCTATGCCAAGGAGGTCTCCGACCTGCTCTCCCAGCAGATGGGTCTGGACTCCGCGAGGATCGCCGACGTCCGTTCCAGGTCCGCGGAGCTGGAGTCGAGGAAGGCGAAGCTCAACCAGGACCTCGCGGAGGCCAGAGGCCTCAACGACAGGATATCCAAGCTGGAGGCGGAGAAGGAGGTCTACGGTAGGCTCCTGGAGGAGAAGGAGGCCGTGGACGGAGATGCTTCGCTGCTCGAATCGATCAACAAGGCCGTCAGGACGCTGAAGGCCCCGATAAGCGACGTGAAAGCGCTTCAGAACAGGAGGATCGAGGCGGACAGGAGGTTCGAGAAGATCTCCCAGGAGGCCGACGAGGTGAAGACAGCGCTCGCGGAGGCCGAAGCCGCTCTCGAGGAAGCGATGGAATCCGGCCCAAGGATGGAGGACCTCACCGAGAGGATAGCCGTCCTCTCCTCCGGGAGGGAGACGTACCGCGGGATCGCCGAGCTGGCGGATGCCCTTCAGTCGCTTCGGATGGAGAAGCAGAACCTGCAGGTTAAATCCGAATCCATCGCTGTCAGAAGAGAGGAGCTCTCCCGCAGGATCGTCCTCGGAAGGGAGTATCTCTCCGAGAACGAGGAGTCCGCTGCCAAGATCGAGAGGCTGATGTCCGTGAAGGCCGAAACGGATGCGCGCATCGGCAAGCTCGCAGAATTGGAGACCAGACTGCAGGTCCATGCGGAGACCGTAGAGAAACTCCGCAAGGCGGAGCGCGCCTTCGATGAAGCGATGGAGAGGAAGGAGGATCTCTTCCGCAGGTACGACGAGGCCAC
>LVVU01000035.1:381-1356 GCA_006954465.1 Candidatus Methanoprimaticola hominis | reverse complement strand
GAGGTTCTACTCGGCTCAGGCCGGCATACTGGCGGAGCATCTCGAGGAAGGCGTCCCCTGTCCGGTGTGCGGTTCCGTCCACCACCCGTCCCCCGCACCGAAGGCGGAGGGAGCCCCCACGAAGGAGGACCTCGACGAGATGCTGGGTCGCGCCCAGGCCCAGACCGACAGGCTTGGCACCATATCGTCCAAGGTCGAGGCTCTCAGGACGAGATCGGTGGCCGAGGCCGAGAGCATCCTGGATCTCGAGGACGACGCGGGATTGGAGGACGGCTACGACCTCTCCGCGGAGTTCGATGCCCTGGCGGAGAGGCAGAGCACCCTGTCGGAGGAGATAGGCGATCTCAGGGAGAAGGCCGATCGGGTCAGGAAGATCCGCGAGGACTTCAAGGAGATGGATGCGATGTCCGCCGACCTGGAGGAGCAGTACGAGGCGACTCGCTCGACCCTCAACAGGATAGAAGCCGATATCAGCAACCTCGAAGGAAGGAGGGCCGCGATGGGCGAAGGGCTCGAATACGGATCCCTGGAGGAGCTGGATGAGGAGATCGCCAAGGCCACGGCCGAGAGGGATTCGATCTCGGCGGCCATCGAGGGTGCCAAGGCCAGGAGGATCGACCTCCGTGAGAGGATGTCCGCCCTGGAATCGAACAGGGATGCCATCGAGAACTCGAGAAGAGAGCTGGACGCGGAACTCGAAGCGAAGACCGGAATCATGGATGCGGCTCTCGCATCGTCCGGGACCGATCTCGACGGCGCGATGGAGCTCATCTCCCGCGAGGGGGAGATCGACGGCCTGCAGGCCAGGGTGTCCGGATACAGGGAGCGCTGCGCCGCCAATGCGAAGATGATCGAGTCCCTGGAGGCGGATATCGCCGGCAGAGGCCGTGTGGACACATCCGAGCTGGAGGAGGCGCTCGCCTCGGCAGGTGCGGATTCCGACGGGATACGCGATGAGGAGATATCCCTGATCAA
>LVVU01000035.1:0-352 GCA_006954465.1 Candidatus Methanoprimaticola hominis | reverse complement strand
AGGATCATGAAGGCCCGCGGACAGATGGAGAAGTTGTCCTCCGAGTCGAAGGACTACATCGACCTGGCGGATGCCGCCTCCGGAAGCACAGGGATAAAGCAGTCCTTCGAGGCCTATGTTCAGGCTCTGTACTTCAGGAACGTGCTGAAGTTCGCCAACCTCCGTCTGATGAAGATGACCGACTCCCGCTACGAGCTGGTGGTGAGGGAGGAGGCGACCGACCGCAGGTCGCAGTTCGGATTGGACATCGACGTCCTGGACAACTACACCGGACGCCGCCGTCCGTCGGAGACCCTCTCCGGAGGGGAGTCGTTCCTCGCGGCGCTGTCCCTGGCACTGGGTCTTTCGGATG
>LVVU01000034.1:1741-3189 GCA_006954465.1 Candidatus Methanoprimaticola hominis | reverse complement strand
CGAAGCCGTCGAGAAGGGGATCCTGAGACAGAAGAACGGCGTCAGCTGCTTCAAGGACGGCACGATAAGATTCGACATGACCGACATCCCCCTGACCCATTTCAAGCCAAGGGAGATCGGCCTCAGCATAGAGAAGGCCCACGAGCTCGGATACACCCACGACTGGAACGGGGATCCGCTAACCGATCCGGAGCAGATCTGCGAGCTCAGGGTGCAGGATATAGTCCCCGCGAAGGACTGCGGAGACTACCTGGTGAAGGTCGCTGCCTTCCTGGACGACGAACTGGAGAAGTTCTACAAGCTCCCCCGCTACTACAACGTCAAGAACAGGACGGACCTCATCGGACACATCACGTTCGGACTCGCTCCGCACACTTCCGGAGGTATCCTATGCAGGATCATCGGATACGCCGATGTCCGCGGATGCTACGGTCATCCGTTCTTCCACGCGGCCAAGAGGAGGAACTGCGACGGAGACGAGGACTGCGTCATCCTGGCCCTGGACGGCCTGCTCAACTTCTCGAAGACGTTCCTGCCGGACAGACGCGGAGGCCTCATGGACGCCCCCCTGGTTCTGACCACGAGGCTGGATCCCAACGAGATCGACAAGGAGGCCCACAACGTCGACTGTCTTAGGCACTACCCCATCGAGCTCTACAGAGCGGCCATGGACATGAAGGAGCCCAAGGAGATCGAGAAGATGATGGACCTCATCGCCGGCAGGATCGGAACCCCCGACCAGTACGAGCACATGGGATTCACCCACGACACCCGCGACATCTCCGAGGGTCCGAAGTACTCCGCATACACCACACTGGAGACGATGATGGACAAGATGGATGCCCAGCTCATGCTCGGAAAGAAGATCCGTGCCGTGGACGAGCAGGACGTCGCCCGCAGGGTCCTGAACAAGCACTTCCTGCCGGATATGATCGGGAACCTGAGGAGCTTCTCCACCCAGACCGTCAGATGCACCAAGTGCGGCGAGAAGTACCGCCGCATGCCTCTGGCAGGCAAATGCACCAAGTGCGGGAACTCGCTCACCCTGACCGTCCACGAGGCATCGGTGAAGAAGTACCTGGAGATCTCCAAGAAGATCGGAGAGAAGTACGGACTCGACGACTACACCAAGGAGAGGGTGGAGATCCTCGAGATGTCCATGGACTCCGTCTTCAACAACGACAAGGTCAAGAAGTGCAAGCTCTCGGACTTCTTCTGATCAGACGCGTGGTCCGAAATAGGATCTGGTGAAGCCCTCGAGCTGCATGCTGAGACCTTTCTGGAAGAGCTTGCTGGCGAACTTGCCTACATTCACGGCCATCGAGATCTGGGCGTTGAGATTGGCGACCTGGTAGGCGATGTTCGCATACGGCAGGGTGGCCTTGGTCGACCAGTAGTCGGCCAGCTTGTCCATCCTCTCATCCCCGGCCTCGCGGATGCCCTTCTCC
>LVVU01000034.1:0-1736 GCA_006954465.1 Candidatus Methanoprimaticola hominis | reverse complement strand
GAGCTTGGCGAACGATGAGGAGATGTCTATCTCCCTCTGTCCGCGCCCGGCATCGTCCTTCTCGGAGGCATCGTACGCCGACCTGATGGCAGGCAGATCGGTCTGCACGGATGAGAACACGGCTGATACGTCCCTCAGGTCGGGATAGACCGAATATGATTCCATCGCGAAATACATGTATTCCACCACGAGGTCCGCGATGGCATTCCCAGATGTCTGTTCGCATGCCTTCGCGCACAAGCCGGTCATCATGTCCTGTATGAGGTCCTCGTCGAGCTCCATGGCCAGCTCCGCGGTTCCTGCACGGCTGTGGACCGCCCCGTCCCCGACTGTGCCCATGATGCATGCGATGGCGGCGTCGACCATGCGCCTGTAGTCCTCCTCGGAAGGCTGTCCGTTCTCGCGGACGGCGGAGATCCACTGCGCGATGGCCTCCGGGTAGTTCCCGGCCTCCATGTGGTCGAATCCGGCCTTCAGGGTCCCTCCCTCGGGAACAGGGACGGCCTGGGGCTTCGTAGGAGCCGTCGTCATCCCCAATGCAGCTGCCATGGGCGATGCCTGCTGCCCCTGCGCCTTCTTGGCTTCGGTGTAGTACGCACCGCATTTGACACAGAACTCATCGGAATCGTCGGCGGTGGCATGACCGCATTTGGGGCAGACCTTCATGCATCGGCGATTGAACCGTAGTATAAAAAAGAGGGATAGACCCGGTCCGAAGACCGGGAATGAGTTTCAGAGTGCCTCGATCTGGGCCTTGAAGTCCTTCGCCTCATCGGAAAGGGTCTCGACGGCCTTGTCGAGGGCCTGCTGGGCGGTCAGGGATCCGTCCGTCTCGAACTTGAAGACGAACTCGGTCTCGTCGCCGGTGACGCTGAGACCTTTGTCCTTGCCGAGCTTGTCCATGCAAGCCATGCACAGGTTGCAGTTCAGAGGGTCCTTGACCTTGAGCTCCCCGCCCTCGACAGCGTAGACGTGCTTGGGGCATACGGAGATGACATCCAGCACATCGTCGTCCGAGGCATGGGCGGGATCGATCTCGATCACAGGCTTGTACGAGTATCCGACACCGTTGCAGACCTGCCACTTGACGTGCTGCTTCGCGGTGCCCATCACTGCGATGGCGTAGATCATGACGGCCTGGCCGTCGGTGAGCTCCACCAGGGGGATGAACTCGTCCTTGACCTTGAGGTCGGGATTGCCCAGGGGCTGGAGGTCGCCGGAGTACACCGTGCACGGCCCGTGCTTGTTCAGGCTGTACATGATGGTGCAGCTGGGGCAACCGGTTCCGCCGCAAGAGCATTCGCTCTGGGGGACGAACAGGTCCAGATCCGTCGGGACAGGGACCATTCCGAGTCTGTGGGCGACGATCTCATCGAACAGGGGCGTGGTGCTCTCGTACTCCTTCCCTTCCTCGTCCATGTTGGGCCCGAGGTGGAACTCCACCTTGTCGATGGCCATCTTGGGCAGGTCGGAGAGGAGCGTTCTGCGGAGAGCATTCGCCATGGCGGGGGAGGAGTTGTGGAGGATGAACCTCGCCTTCCTCTCCGCCATTTCGAGAATCTCAATGTCCATGAGAGTTCCCCCTCAGACCCTGCGTCCCCTGCGTCCGCCCTTCTTCTTGGTACCGTCGTGCGGTATGGGTGTGACATCCTCGATGCGTCCGATCTTCAGGCCGGCCCTGGTGAGGGCACGGATGGCGGCCTGGGCTCCGGGACCGGGTGAAGCGGACCTGTTGC
>LVVU01000033.1 GCA_006954465.1 Candidatus Methanoprimaticola hominis | reverse complement strand
CCTGAAGAGGTCGACAAGTGGGTCGACGCCGTCAACCCCTACGTCACCGCCTACACCCACGCCCTGATGGACGCCGGTGCAGACGTCGTTCAGTGCTCCGAGCCTTCTGGATCCACCGACATGCTCGCTCCCGACATGTTCGAGGAGGCCGCCGGAAAGCACGTCAAGACCGCTCTCAAGCCCAAGGATGGAAAGTACACCGTCCTCCACATCTGCGGAGACACCCTGCCCATCCTCGACCAGATGGTCAACACCGGCGTCACCGGAATCTCCATCGAGGAGAAGGTCGCGCCCGAGGATGCAGCCGTCAAGGTCGGTGGAAAGACCGTCCTCGTCGGAAACGTCGGATCCGTCAGGCCCCTGTTCCAGGGAACCCCTGAGGAGGTCAAGGAGGCCGCTCTGCGCTCCGCCAAGGCCGGATTCAACGTCATCTCCTCCGGATGCGGAATCGCCGTCGCAACCCCTGATGCCAACATGGAAGCCCTTGTTGCCGCCATCAAGGGAATGGCTTGAGCGTCTGATAATCAGCGATCAACAAACCTCTTCCCGCCCTTGCGGGCGGGTTTCTCCGATTTCTTGTATCGATGCGTCACGGTTGCACGCGCGCATCGCAGTGCCGATCCCGGCATCCGAGAGTCTGTATAGAAAATGAACCTAAGATGAACGGAGTCCCTTGTTCCTGGCCCCAATCCCGACCCTTGCTTATATAGCGCAAACGCCATCTCACAACCGTGAACGAGGTGAAGGAGTACACGTTCGAGGAGCTCTGCCAGATAGTCGGAACTGTAGCAGCCCGCCATGGGATGATCCGCGTGTATCTATTCGGCTCCAGGGCCCGCGGCGACAACACCGAGGGCAGCGACTACGACTTCTGCATCCTGACACCGGACGACTACGGTCTATTCGAGGTGGGCGGATTCTATGCAGACCTCAGGGATGCCCTCGGCACGGACATCGACGTCGTATGCGAGGAGCTCCGTAATGACTTCAGCAGGGAGGTCCTCAGAGACAGGAGGCTGCTCTATGAAGCATGACCTTGAGAACAGGCTCCTCGTCACTGTTCACGAAGTCAGAGGCTTGGTTTAGTACAGAACGGTCTACCAGCATAAGATTGGTTATCAAAAACAGTAGTATTATGTTAAAATCTTTAACATTCAATTACCACTTTTTTACAAATTTTAAATAGTTCGCAGACCATCGCCAACCATGAGCGAACTGGTGCGTCGGGAATACATCGAGAAGTTGGATTCGTTCCGCGATCGTCCGGACCTGGTGAAGATAGTGACCGGAGTCCGCAGATCGGGAAAGTCCACCATCCTGTCGCAGTTCCGCAGGAAACTGGAATCGGAAGGCGTAGATGTCGTGTATGTGGACATGGAGAAACTGGGCTTCACCATCACATCCGACCGCGAGATGCATCGTTTCATCACGGAATCCATGCACTCCGAGGAGACGTACGTAATCATCGACGAGGTTCAATTCGTGAAGGGTTGGGAGAAGGTGGTGAACAGCATCCGCGCCAACGGCGCTAACGTGTACGTCACCGGATCCAACGCCAAGGTGCTCTCCTCCGATTTCACGACCATCATCGGCGGCAGATACGTCGAGATACATGTGCTCCCTCTATCGTTCAGGGAATTCCTGGACCGCTACCCTCCGAAAGGGGCCGAACGCACGGAACAGAGATTCGACCAATACCTCAGGGAAGGAGGGCTGCCCATCATCGACCTGGAGTCTGACGGGCCGACGAAACGCCGCGCGATATTGGACGGCGTCTACGATTCGATAGTGGGGCGCGACATAGCCGTCCGTTCCGGCATGGATGTGGGGACGATCAGGAGGCTGACCTCGTTCCTGTATTCCAACATCGGCAACACGACCACGGGGGAGTCGCTGATGGACGGGTCAGGGATATCCGACCGTCGCACTCTGGAGAAGTACCTCAATGCCGTGGAGGACTCCTACGTGTTCTACAGGGTCGACACATACGATCTGATCGGAAGGAAGATGATGAAGGTCAAAGCCAAGTACTTCTCAGCCGACCTGGGACTCAGGAACGTCGCATTGGGACACAGGATGGACGATTCCTCGGGCCTTTTCGAGAACGTGGTGTTCCTGGAGCTAAAACGCAGAGGCTACGATATCGTAGTGGGATCGTACAGGGACTACGAGGTGGACTTCACCGCGAGGAGGGACGAGGAAGTCGAATTCTTCCAGGTGGCATCGACCCTGGGCGATGGATCCACCATCAAAAGAGAGGAGCGTCCTCTGAGACTCCTGAAGGATATCGGCAGGAGAACCATCCTGACTCTGGATCGGGAGCTGCCGGACGACGCCGATGGAATCAGATACGTCAACCTGGTCGACTGGCTCGAGGATGCCGACGTGGAAACGAGACGATGCGTCCAGGAATGATGATAGGATGGCTCTTCAGGAACGAGAGCGGATGAATCCGGAGACTGCGCCCATCGCCCTTCATCATCCATCCCGAATCCGCGTCCCATCTTATCACGCATGAAGGACCGGCACCGACGATGCACACCTTTGAAAACGGACATCCCATCCCGGTATGCATGAAGGACGGGACGAAGCTCATCCTCGGAATCGTCGCCGGGATCGCCCTGATGCTGATCAGCGTCGCTCTTCTCATATGGTTCGACATATCTTTGTGGGCATTCCTCGCGATGAACGCCGTCGGAACGGCCCTCATCATCCTCCCGATAGCCTCGATCGATGGCGACTGGGTCTCTCTGGAGGAG
>LVVU01000032.1 GCA_006954465.1 Candidatus Methanoprimaticola hominis | reverse complement strand
AACGCTTCAACCAGTCGTCCAACACTATTCCCGTATGCACGATATCATGGGAGTATAGAAGTACTGACTTTTGAACTTTATTTTACGACAGACCCTTAGATCGATCTCCGGCGATGCAGCGCCAGAGCAGTACAGACGATTACCGCCGCGAGGACGATGACGGCTGCGATCGCGAGGAAGCCGCCTCCGTTCCCATCGCCGTCCTCGTCTATGACGACGTATCCGTCGTAATCCTTCCAGGATTCCGCATGGGATTCGGTGCAATGCACGACGACATCGTCGTTCAGGAACACGCTGGAGCCGAACACGGGCATATCCCCCTTGAAGCGGATGTCCTCCATCGAGGAGCAGTATGCGAAGGCCCTGTCCCCCACCGAGACCACCTTCGAAGGCACCGTCAGAGAGGAGAGCTCGGAGCATCCTCTGAACGCCTGCACTCCGATCGTCTCCAGATCGGAACCGAGTCTCAGATCCCTCATCGATGAGCAGGAGTAGAACGCGTCCCTCCCGATCGACCTTACCGAGTCGGGCAGGGATGCGGATCCCAGGGACGTGCAGGAGTAGAACGACGATGCGCCGATCTGCTCCACGCTCTTCCCTATCTCGACGGAGACGGCCGCTCCGCAGTAGGCGAAGGCCCAATCCGCTATGATCTGCAACCCATCGCCGACCGAGATCCTCTCGACGGCGCTGCAGACCTTGAACGCCCCCTCCCCGATGAAGCGGACGGAGTCCGCGAAGGCAGGGAGGTGCAATGACGGAAGGACTCGAATCCCAGGTAGGAGACCTTCGAAGGTATCCTCGCATCGACGAGATCGGAGCATGCGCGGAAGGATTCGTCCATGATCGTCGTCAGGGACGACGGCATACCGATCGATTCCAATCCTCCGCAGTAGTAGAAGGACCTCTCGCGGAGGACCTCCACTCCTTCCGGGATCGTAGCCTTCTTCACATCGGTCCTGGGGACCACCACGGTGCCGTCCTCGGAATCCCTTCCTGCGAAGGCGTAGGGCCCCACGGATGCCACCTTCATCCCCGAGACCTCCGATCCTATGGTGACGGAACCGTCCTTCGACGGCGTCCCGCCGACGACCATCAGCGAATCACCTATCACGACGTATCTGATGATCGAGCCGTCCCCGGAGGTCTCGTCGAACTCCTCCATCGACGGAACGGAGGCATCCCATCCCTCCGTTCCTCTCAACGCCTTGACGGCGACGCCGTCGGGCAGTCCGCCGACTATCTCGGGCCTGTCGCACATGAACAGGATCTCCTCGAGGACAGGGCACCCGGAGAATGCCCCTTCTCCGATGGTCTTCACGAACTCCGGAACCACCACGATACGTGCCGAGGGGAGATCGAGGGCACCTGCGCGGATGTCCTTGACCTCGTATCCCTCAAGGGACGATGCTATGTGCACGACCTCGGAATCCGATGCAGCGGATTCGATCCAGGCCTTGTACGTGCTGTGATCGCTCCCGTCCGTCCCGTATTGATACGAGACGCCGTCGGGCGATTCGAATGCGGTCGCTCCTTCCGTGTCCGCGGTGCAGAACGGTATCAGACAGACGATTAGCAGAACCGATACGACCGCCCGGGCATCCATGATATCACAGCAGGTCCAGACCGATGGCGATGGCCGAGATCACGGCGGTGTCCCTGTCGCTGGCGCCGCTTATCACGAGGACGTCGTCCTCCCCGATGCCGGTGCTTCTGACGCCTGCGGCGAAATCGGGATCGCGATAATCCATGTTCCAATTCCTGGGCATGATGACGGAATCGTCCTTCATCATGAACACCGACGCCCCGCTGGCGCCGGCAATTATTCCTCTGTCCCTCTGATACATCCCGTCGGTTATCCTGTCGGCCACCCCGCTGACCAGGATCCCCTGCTGGTACGCACCCAGGACGTAATCGGAGTACGGGGCATCCACCATCCTCATGGAGATGTCCCTCAGGAACGAGCGCCCGTCCTCCGTGAGATACACGCCGGACTGCTTCACCTCGATGAGCCCCCACCTGCGCAGGATCCCGATGATCTGCCTGACGCTCCCCTCTCCTATCCCGAGCATCTCCGCGAGCCTTCCGCGGCTCACGATGCCCTCGCGGGAAAGGATGTGGAGCACATAGTAGATGTGGGCGTCCCCGAACCTGCATGCAGGCCCGGTGCGGGTGGGATCATACAGACGCATCCGCCTCCCTCCTCGAGGTATCCACTCCCAGGTCGCTCAGTGCCACGGAGACGCGCTTCACGTAATCGAAGGACAGATTGAGCTCCCTTGCGGCTGCGATCTATCCTGCGCCGCTGGAGATCAGGAACATCGCCCTCGCCTCCACCTCGGTCGCTCCGGTCTCGGCCATCAGGCCCGTGATGCACTTGTATTCGTCGGACTCCCCGCGGAGGATCTCCGCGGCCCTTGAATCGACGACAAGCTAGGTGACATGCGAGTTGGTACCGTTGGTGCATACGTATTCTGAATCCGTATTACTCTCTAACTTCGTGTAATAAAGACTCTGTAAGAAAG
>LVVU01000031.1:376-13451 GCA_006954465.1 Candidatus Methanoprimaticola hominis | reverse complement strand
ATGGTCTTGTTGTACCTCTTAAAGGTCAAAATCGTTGCAGGATTCACTTCCCAACCAGGAATTTGGTATTTCATTTTCCACCCTTAATCTGCAAGAGGGCCACGACGATGCAGTCCGGTATTTTTTCCCTCAAAGCCTTGAGATCTGGGTGATAAAGTCTCAAAAAACCAGGTTTCCGAACCGTCTTCCCCAGAAGTCTGGCAGCAGCCTCGGCCTCCGCCGTCCCTTCGATCTTCCACGCAGACACCTCGCCGGAGACGTCGGTAGTCACATAGATGGGGACCTTGAGCCTCAGTCTCGTAGCATCATCGCACGCATCCCAGAGGATGTCGACCTGCTCCGCGGGAACCTCGATCGTCGAGCCGTCCCTCATCCTGTATGTCCTGCGCCCGTCCTTCATCTCCGTAAGGGGGACCTTCTCGGCGGCGAGGTTCCGATTTAGATCGCTCATGATCGATTCGACGAAATCCATGGACCCCGAATCTCCTCTATACTATATCATAAAGTCAACCATCCGGCTTAACAGCGTTATCATATCATCCTCAGGATGCCTGATGTATATATCGGAGCAAACGAAATCGGCAGTCCGCATGTCTCTAGACCCGCGTATCGAACAGGCACTGGCGTCGCACCCCTGCTACAACGAGGAGGCCCACCGTACCTTCGCCAGGATGCATATCCCCGTTGCTCCGCGCTGCAACATCCAATGCAACTACTGCAACAGGAAGTTCGATTGCTGCAACGAATCGCGCCCCGGCGTGACCAGCGAGATCCTCACACCCGAGCAGGCCATCGAGAAGATACGCTATGTGAAGGAGAGGATCCCCAATCTCAGCGTCATAGGCATCGCCGGACCCGGAGACCCGCTCGCCAACGAAGAGACATTCAGAGCGCTGGAGCTCATAAGGGACGAGTTCCCGGAACTGACAACGTGCGTCTCTACCAACGGACTCGCGCTTCCGGACTGCGCCCATGGGCTGTACGACCTCGGCGTGAGGTTCGTCACCGTCACCATGAACGCCTCCGAACCTGGAATCGGATCCAGGATCTACGGTTCGGTCGTCTTCGACGGAGAGCGCCTCTCAGGAGAGGAGGGCGCCCTGACCCTCCTCTACCGTCAGAAGGAGGGGATCCGCATGTGCGCCGAACTGGGGATGGCCGTCAAGGTCAACATCGTCATGATCCCCGGGATCAACGACGAGGACATACCGGTCCTCGTGAAGAAGGTCAAGGCGCTCGGAGCGTATATCGTGAACATCCTCCCGCTCATCCCTGTGGAAGGAACCGCGTTCTCCGATATGCGCGCGCCCACGCCTGCCGAGAGGAAGGCCATGATGGACCGCTGCGAGCTCGATGCGAAGATGATGAGGCACTGCAGACAGTGCAGAGCCGACGCGATAGGACTCCTCGGAGAGGACAGGTCGCAGGAGTTCGTTCATCTCGGTGGCTGCGGTTCCGGATGCGGCCCCGTACCTACCGTCAGCATCAACGGAGACAGGACGACCATAGCCGTATCCGTCGACGACGCAGGGAGTATCTGCGGATTCGGAAACGCCGCATCATTCCTGATATATTCTATAAGGGAGGATGAAAGGAGGCTCGTCCGCACGGTCCCTGTCGACAGGTCCGCCCAGGTATCCGGCGATGACCACAAGCGCCATATCGAGAGGATAATCGAATCGCTCTCGGGATGCGGTCGCATAGTCACCCGGGAGATCGGGGAGATGCCCTCGCGCATGCTGTCCGGATCCGATGTATCCATCGTACTGGACAAGGGAGACCCCGAAGAGGCCCTCTCCCGCCTGTCGCAGTGAATCGTCCCATCCAGGACCCGACAGATTTTTTATTGAATGTCCATAGCGGACGCCATAGAATCGGAGTGTTAACATGGACGCTCAGGAAATGAGAGAAACCTACATCAATTTCTTTAAAGAGCGCGGCCACGCGCAGATCAGTTCCGCACCCCTCGTGCCGGAGAACGATCCGACTGTCCTTTTCACAACCGCAGGGATGCACCCCCTGGTACCTTATCTCCTCGGAGAGAAGCACCCCGCTGGCAGAAGGCTCACCGACTTCCAGAAGTGCGTCAGGACCGGCGACATCGACGAGGTCGGGGATGCCAGCCACCTCACCTTCTTCGAGATGCTCGGCAACTGGTCCCTGGGCGACTACTTCAAGACCGAATCCGTCGGATGGAGCTACGAGCTCCTGACCAAGGTCCTGAAGATCGATCCGAACCACCTCGCCGTCACCTGCTTCAAGGGCGAGGGGGACATCCCCCGCGACGACGAGACCGCCCAGCTCTGGAAGAGCCACGGCCTGAGGGACGACCAGATCTTCTTCTACGGAAGGGAGGACAACTGGTGGGGACCCGCCGGCCAGACCGGGCCCTGCGGACCCGACACGGAGATCTTCTTCGACGATGGCCGCCCCAAATGCGGACCCGACTGCGGACCTTCCTGCCACTGCGGGAAGTACACGGAGATCTGGAACAACGTCTTCATGGAGTACAACAAGCAGGCGGACGGCTCCTTCGTCCCCTTGGCTCAGAAGAATGTCGACACCGGGATGGGACTCGAGAGGATCCTCCGCATCCTGAACGGCGTCAAGACTGTCTACGACACCCCGCTGTTCACCGGGATCATCGGGAAGGTCGAGGAGCTCTCCGGCAAGAAGTACGGCGAGAACGCCGACGACACCAAGGCGTTCAGGGTCATCGCCGACCACCTCCGCGCGGCCACGTTCATGCTCGGCGACGGAGTCGTTCCCGCCAAGGTCGGACAGGGATACATCCTCAGAAGGCTCATCAGGAGAGCCAGCAGATACCTCTCCAAGCTGGGCGTCGACCAGGTCTGCATGAAGCAGATCGCGGAGGTCGTCGTCTCCGAGTACTCCAAGGCGTACCCCGAGCTCTCCAGGAACAGCGAGTTCATCTTCTCCAACCTCGTCGCCGAGGAGGAGAAATTCCACAAGCCCCTCACCAAGGGACTGAGGAGGTTCAACGAGATGATCGCCGAGTCCGGCGACTCCGAGGTCCTGGACGGGGCAGCGGTCTTCCGCCTCTACGACACCTTCGGATTCCCCATCGAGCTCACACAGGAGCTGGCGGCAGAATCAGGGAAGAAGGTCGACAAGGCCGACTTCGACAACCGCTTCAAGGCCCACCAGGAGAACTCCAGGATGGGTGCCGACCAGCAGTTCAAGGGAGGACTCGCCGACCATGCCGTCGAGACCACCAAGCTGCACACCGCGACCCACCTGCTCAACGCCGCTCTGAGGAAGATCGTGTCCCCGGACATCCAGCAGAAGGGTTCGAACATCACCGCCGAGAGGCTCAGATTCGACTTCAACCTGGACAGGAAGGTCACCCCCGAGGAGCTGGCCGAGCTTGAGAAGTTCGTCAACGATGCCATCAAGACGGAGATCCCCGTGGTATGCGAGGAGATGACCTACGAGCAGGCCAAGGAGCGCGGAGCCATCGGAGTATTCGCCGACAAGTACGGCGAGATGGTCAAGGTCTACACGATCGGAGACGTCTCCTGCGAGATCTGCGGAGGACCGCACGTCAAGAACCCCGCGGAGCTCCAGGGATTCAAGATCAAGAAGGAGGAGAGCTCCGCCGCCGGCGTCCGCAGGATAAAGGCCGTCGTCGGGAAGTTCGACTGAACCAAACGGGGCGGTCCGCCGCCCCACCTTACCTTTTTCTCCGACCAGATAACGGCATCCGGACCCGGATTTCCCTTAGAGCCTCGCCGTCGATGACGGATGACGACGACAGGACACAGCATCAGAAAGAATGAGATGAGTGGACTGAGCGAGATTCGAACTCGCGACCTCCTGCTTGCAAAGCAGGCGATCTAACCAACTGATCTATCAGCCCGTTGAACCCGTGTAATCCAGGCTTCATTAAAAGCTTTGTCATCGGTCGACCCTTCGGGTCCATTGCAGTTTTGTGGACATTTCTTCCGATGAATTGAAATTAATCATACGCTAACCGTACTAATATGCGCGTGCACGCGCAAAGATGATATAGGAATCATCCATGATGCGTGATAACACGTAGCACGGTGATATCATGTTCGGAAAGAACGTCAGACTCGAAAGGATCATGGACAGGAGCACCGGGAACTGCGTCATAGTTCCCATGGACCACGGGATCTCCATCGGACCCACTCCCGGCTTGTACGACATGAAATCGACCGTCGATGCAGTCGCCAACGGCGGTGCGACGGCAGTCCTGATGCACAAGGGGCTCATCCGCTACAGCTACAGGAGCAGCGGACGCGACATCGGCCTCATACTGCATCTGTCCGCATCCACCGATCTGGGGGTGACAAGCAACAGCAAGGTCCTCGTCGCCACCGTCGAGGAGGCGATCAAGACCGGAGCGGACGCCGTCTCCGTCCACATCAACGTGGGCGCGGAGACGGAGCCCGAGATGCTCGCCGACGTCGGCCGCATCTCCAGGGACTGCTCCGAGTGGGGGATGCCTCTGCTCGTCATGGCCTACGCCCGCGGCCCCAAGATCGAATCGCAGTACGACCCGCAGGCCGTCGCTCACGCCGCCCGCGTGGCGACCGAGCTCGGAGCGGACGTCGTCAAATGCAGCTACAGCGGCGATCCGGACTCGTTCAGAGAGGTCGTCAGGGGAGCCCTCGCACCCGTCGTCATCGCCGGAGGACCCAAGATGGATTCCGACGAGGCCATCCTCAGGATGGTCTACGACTCCATCGAGGCCGGAGGACACGGCGTATCCATCGGCAGGAACGTTTTCCAGCACAGGAACGTCGAAGGAATGACCAGAGCCATATCGGACATCGTCCTCCGCGGATACAGCGTCGAGGAATCGATGAAGAAGAACCTGAGCTGATCCCATGGATTCCAAGGAGATCTGGATCAGAGCGGACGGACCCGATGACAAGGAGGAGCGCAAGGAGCTCGTCCTTTCGGCATTGGAATCCGGCATCGAGAAGGCCATCGTGCGTCCCGAGGACTCCGACTTCTCGGAGTTCGGGAAGGTGGAGCTGCTCTTCAACGACGGCGGAAGGCTCTCCGGCGGATACGAGCTCGTAGAACTCGCCACACCGGAGGACCAGGAGCGCGCCATGGCGATGGCAGGCAAGGTCAGCGGAGTCGTTCTCGATTCCAGGGACTGGGCCGTCATCCCGTTGGAGAACATGATCGCCAGGTTCCGCGACACCGACACCAAGGTGCTGGCCTGCGCGGACGATGTGGAGACCGCCAAGCTGTACATGCAGACCCTCGAGAAGGGGGTCGACGGCGTGGTGGTATGCACCCCCGATCCCAACGCGATAAGGAGGTTCTCCGACATCCTCCAGGATACCGGCAGGGTGGAGCTGTCCGAGGTCGAGGTCACTGATGTCAGGAACATCGAGATCGGCGACCGCGTCTGCGTCGATACCGTGACCAACATGGTACCCGGAGAGGGGATGCTCATCGGTTCCCAGGCCGCCTGCCTATTCCTCGTGCAGAGCGAGAGCGAGGACAACGGATACGTCGCCGCCAGACCGTTCAGGGTCAATGCGGGCGCCGTTCATGCATACGCCATGGGTCCCGAAGGCCGCACCAAGTACCTGTCCGAATACAGGTCAGGGGACAGCATCGTCCTCGTGAAGAGGGACGGCAGCACCCGCGCATCCGCGGTCGGCAGATGCAAGGTGGAGCAGAGGCCCATGATCCTCGTCACGGCCACCGACGGTGAACGCTCGTATTCCACGATACTGCAGAACGCGGAGACCGTCAAGCTCGTGACGAAGGACGGCGCCGTATCAGTAGCGAAGCTGAAGAAAGGGGACAAGGTCCTCGCCAAGCTCGAAGCCGGCGGACGCCACTTCGGAATGAAGATCGACGAGACGATCACGGAGATATGATGAAAGTCTGCGCCTCCCTCAGTTCCGCGGCCGATTTCGACGTATGCGATACCGAGATGGTCGAGATCCGCCTCGACCTTCTCGGCTCCGTCCCCGAGGCTCCCGGAAGAGAGCTGCTCGTCACATACAGAGGGCCGATCGACCTGGGCATCCTTCCCGAAGGGTTCTCCGGAACCATCGACATAGGCGAGGAGCCTCGGCCGGAGACTTCTGCAACGGTCGTAGCATCCCATCACGACTTCGAGGGGACGCCGTCGTCGGAGAGGATCCGCTCCATCCTGAACGGGATGGACTGCGACATAGCCAAGGCCGCGTTCACGGTCGGATCCCCCAGGGACCTGGTCAGCATCCTGGACGCGGCGACCTCCCTGAAGAGGAGGCACGTCATCCTCGGCATGGGGGCGCTCGGCACCGTCAGCCGCATACGCGCATCCCTGCTCGGGAACGAATTCACATTCGGATACGTCGGCGAACCGACCGCACCCGGACAGCTCAGCGCCGAACGCATGGAGGAGCTGGGAGACGACTGCACCATCCTAGGGATACTGGGGAATCCCGTTTCCAAGAGCAGATCCCCCGCCATGCACGAAGCGGCCATGAAGGCCGCCGGAATCGACGGGATATACCTGCCCTTCGAGACCGACGATCTGGAGCAGATCGACGAGGTCATCCGCGGGTACGGGATCAGGGGCATGAATGTCACCATCCCCCACAAGCAGGCCATAATGGACCACCTGGACTGCGTGGATGCCGCTGCATCCGCCATCGGTGCGGTGAACACCGTGACCAACGAGAACGGAAGGCTGGTGGGATCCAACACCGACGTCCTCGGCATACATGCTGCACTCGAGAGGGCGGGATTCGATGCGGAGGACCGGAGGATCCTGATCATGGGATCCGGAGGAGCCGCCCGCGCATGCGCCTACTACATGGACAGGCACGGATGCGACATCACGATCACAGGGAGGAACGGGGATTCGGGAACGGAGCTGGCCTCCGAGTTCGGAGCATCCTACAGGGATCCGAGATCGGTATCTACGATGATGTACGACCTCGTCGTCAACTGCACCCCCGTGGGGATGTACTCGGATGGTCCGTATCCCATCAACATATCGACGATCCAGAAGGAGCAGGCCGTCTTCGACATGGTCTACGGCAAGGAGACCCCCCTCATGGCGCATGCCAGAGCCAGGGGCTGCAGGACCGCGCGCGGCGAGGACATGCTCGCCGGACAGGGTGCGGCATCCTTCGAGACATGGACCGGGGTCGGAGGCATGTTCGACGTCATGAGGGGGCAGCTGTGACATCCATCGGAACATCCCACGGATCGATAACTGTCATCAACGCCATGCCGTGCGGCATCGGAGCCACGATCGGCGTCGGACTGGAGACGAGAGCCGTCTTCTCCGAGACCGGCGAGGGCAGGACCGTCGCGATCAGGAGCGACGAATCGGAGGACACGACGATGGCCTCCATCTGCGTACGCAGGGCGTATGAACGCGCCAGGATCGCGGAACCGGAAGGGTGGACGCTGGAGACCGAGTCCCAGATCCCCGTGTCCCGGGGACTCAAGAGCAGCAGCTCCGCATGCAACGCCATCATCAGAGCGGTGTTCGCCGAGATCGGATTCGAGATGGATCCGGTGGATCTCATCAGACTCGGAGTGACCTGTGCCAGGGAGGCCAAGGTAACCGTTACGGGATCCTTCGACGACGCCTGCGGTTGCGGGCTGGGAGGATTCGTCATGACGGACAACACCAAGGACGAGATCATGGAGCACAGGGATGTCGATCCCTGCGACATCATCATCAGCGTCCCGAGATTCAAGATCAGGAAATCCACGATGCCCATCGAAGCGCTCCACGCCGTGGCTCCGCAGATCCGCGAGGCCATAGCCTACGCGTCCGAGGACCCGTACAGGGCCATGACCGTCAACGGCAGGATCATCTCGTCCGTACAGGGCGTCGACAACTCCATCGCGGAGAAGGCGATGTCCATGGGTGCGCTCGGAGCAGGCATGTCCGGCTCCGGACCCGCCGTCGCCATAGCCGTCCCTTCGGGGGACGGGAGATCGTTCGCGGACGATCTGGGCATAGACCCGGAGGAAACCATTCTCACTGTCACGAGGTGCGGACAATGACCACCATACAATTCCACGGCGGAAGCATAGCGGGAGACATCTCCCCGCCTCCGTCCAAGAGCCATACCCACAGGGCGCTCTTCCTCGCCTCCATGGCGAAGGGGAGATCCGTCATCGACAACTGCCTCCTGTCCGCCGACACGCTCGCCACAATCGATGCGTGCAGAGCGATGGGCGCATCGGTATCGCTCGATGGAGCCAAGGCCACCATCGACGGCGGGGATCTGTCCGCACCGTCGATCGCGGTAGATGCCAAGAACTCCGGTACCACGATGAGGCTGTTCACCGGGATCTGCTCCATGTTCGACCGCCCCGTCACCATAACGGGCGACGAATCGCTGAAGAAGAGACCCATGGGCCCTCTCCTCGACGCGCTGTCATCTTGCGGGGTGTCCTGCTCATCCGACAACGGATTCCCTCCGGTGACCGTCCAAGGACCGAACAAGGGAGGACCCGTCTCGATCAGGGGGAACGTCAGCTCCCAGTTCATCACATCGCTGATGCTCGCAGCCCCCATGCTGAAGAACGACTCCGTGATAACCATCGAGGGAGGCATCGTCTCCGCTCCGTACCTGGACGTCACGACGCATATGATGAGGCTCTTCGGGGCATCGCCGGTACGCGACGGCGACGTCTTCACGATCCCCGGCGGCACCGGATACAGCCCTTGCGATTATTCCGTCCCGGCGGACTTCTCATCGGCCGCCTTCCCCATGGTTGCCGCCGCTCTGGGCGGACGCTGCACCGTCGGCGGCATGGACCCTGCGGATCCGCAGGGGGACAAGGCCATCATCGACATCCTGAGAACGGTCGGCGCGGAAGTCTCGTTCTCCGGACGCGAGGCCGTGGTGTCCAGAAAGGAACTGAAAGGATGCGAGATCGACATGGGCACCGTCCCGGACCTGTTCCCGATAACCGCGGTCCTCCTCAGCACCGCAGAAGGCGACAGCAGGCTCTACGGGGCGCCTCAGCTCAGGTTCAAGGAGAGCGACAGGATCGAGACCACCGTCCGTATGATCAACGCTCTCGGAGGAGATGCCGAGGGCACGGAGGACGGCTGCATAATTCACGGTGTGGAGAAGCTCAAGGGCGGAACGGTGGAGCACCACGGCGACCATCGGATCATGATGTCCGCTGCCGTCGCTTCCATCGTCTGCGACGGACCAGTGATCATGGACGACCCGGAATGCGCCGCGGTCTCCTATCCGGATTTTCCCGCGTCCATAGCATCGATCGGACTGTCATCCGAGGTGATGTGATGTACGAGACCGGGAAGAGATTCAGGTTCACACTGTTCGGCAAAAGCCACGGACCCTTCGTCGGAGGGGTGCTGGAAGGCGTCCCCGCCGGAACACCGATCGACGAGGGGATGATCGCCTCGGAGATGGCCCTCAGGAAGCCCACCGGGAAGATAGGGACGCCTCGCAGAGAAGCCGATGCAGTCGAATTGACGCAGGGCGTGATGGACGGGAAGGCCACAGGACAGCCCATCCTCCTGAAGATCGCCAACGGCGACACGGACGGATCGAAGTACATGAAATTCTACGACACGCCCCGTCCGGGACATGCCGACCTGCCTGCTCTACTGAAGTTCCCCGACCACGACCTCCGCGGCAGCGGACAGTTCTCCGGGAGGCTCACCGCGGCCATAGTGGCCGCAGGCGCGATAGCCAAGCAGATCCTCGCAGAGGACGGCATCAGAGTGGACGCCTTCACCAGGTCCGTAGGCTCTGTGCAGGACGGATCTCCCCGTTCCGCCGAGGATGCGTACGGATCCCGCAGGTTCGCCACGCGCGCCTGCACGAAGGAGCTGGATGACTCCATGCGCGCCCTCATCGAGGAGACAGGTGCAGACAAGGACAGCGTCGGAGGCGTGGTGGAATGCATCATCACCGGCCTTCCGATAGGATTCGGAGGGATATGGTTCGAAGCCCTCGACGCCGAGCTGGCGAAGGCCATGTTCGGCATCCCTGCCTGCAAGGGCGTGGAGTTCGGCGACGGATTCGGGTTGGCACGGATGCGCGGCTCCGAGTCCAACGACGGCTACCGCATGGAGGATGGCCGCATAGTCACCAAGAGCAACCACATGGGAGGCATCGTCGGCGGCATGTGCGACGGTGCACCCGTCGTATTCAGGACAGCGTTCAAACCCACTCCCTCCATAGAGCTGGAGCAGGACACCGTCAACCTCAGGACGGAGGAAAACGACACCGTGACGGTAGAGGGGAGACACGATCCGTGCATCGTCCCGAGAGCCGTCGCCGTGGTGGAGGCGATGGCCGCTCTGACCGTCGTCGACCAGATCATGAGGGGATTCCGATGGAACTCGAATATATCAGGAAAGAGATCGGCGACATCGACAGACAGCTCCTCGAACTCATGAAGAGGAGGCTCGAGCTGGCGAAGATGGTCGGCGAGGACAAGGTCAGGACAGGAGCGGCTGTGCGCAACATCGCCCAGGAGAACAACGTCGTCGACCGTTACAGGGGATTCGCCCTGGAGAACGGCATGAGCCCCGTCTATGCGGAGAGCATCTGCAGGATACTCATGCAGGAGTCGATCGAGGTCCAGGCATCGCTGCCGAGGCCCGCTGCCAAGACAAGGCATGTCGCAATCATAGGCGGATACGGGAAGATGGGCCGCTGGATGTCGGAGATGCTTGCGAGATCCGGCCATCGCGTCGACATAATCGACCCTTCAGCAGGCAACGGACTCACCGTCGAGGATGCGAAATGGGCGGATGTCGTCATCGTATCGATCCCCATCTCGCGCACCGAGGACATGCTCAGGAAGCTGGACACGATCTGCGGACCCGATACCCTGATCTTCGACATCGCATCCCTCAAATCGCCCTTCCTCGAGACCGTGAGGGAGCTGGGTCGCAAGAGGAAGGTCTGCTCCGTCCATCCGATGTTCGGGCCTTCGGCCAAATCGATGTACAACCGCAACGTGGTCCTCTGCGACTGCGGATCGAAGGATGCCGTCGACGAGACGCTGGAGCTGCTGGACAACCACGGCGCCAACATCCGCATCATGCCCGTCGAGGAGCACGACATGTACATGTCCTACGTCCTCGGGCTGAGCCACGCGGTCAACATAGCGTTCTTCACCGCTCTGGAGAGGAGCGGCGTGCCATTCAGCGACATGAAATCCGTCGCCTCGACGACGTTCGAGAAGATGATGGACACGAACAAATCGGTCGCGCTGGAAGACCCCAATCTCTACTACGAGATACAGCACATGAACTCCACCAGGGAAAACATGCTGAAGGAGTTCGACCGTGCGGTGCATGACGTCGTACAGGCGGCCCTCAGCGACGACCCCAAGGCGTTCAAGACCCTGATGGACCGCGGACGCGAGTACTTCACCGGCTGACCGGGAAGGGCGGGCTCACTGCCCGCTCATGCCCTTCAGCGTGGAGAACACGGGCAGCATGCTCTCCATTATGCTCCTGCGGGAATCGTAGAGGCTGCGATACAGCCTCGTATTCCCCGCATCCGGCGAGAAGGACCTGTCCACCTGCGCCGCATCGGACAGCCTTCCAACGAGATCGTCGTAATCGCCTGCGGCGTATGCCGCCATGGCGCAATCCGTGAGGATGGCTCCTCCGCGCGTCTTCATGACGACCGCATCGCTACCGATCATATCCGACTTGATCTGATTCCAGACATCATCGGTGCTTCCGCCCTCGGCGATGGTTATCCGGCTGAGATCCACCCCGGCGGTACGGTACTCGTCGGTGACGCCGATGTAATCATAGCCTATGGCTTCCAGAACGGCCCTCCAGAGGGTCCCGCGATCGGTGTCGAGGGTCATGTTGAGGAATGCGCCGCTGGCATCGGTCTCCTTCCCGTATCCGCCCGTGAGATAGGGCAAGAACGTGACTCCTCTCGATCCCGCAGGGACCTTCGAAGCATCCGCGCTCAGCTCCCTGTAGCCGACGTCGCCGCCGTATACGCTGTCCTTGAACCATCTGAGCGAAAGGCCTCCGGTACGGATGAAGCCCCAGTAGAAGTACGAGTCGTCCAGCGACCCGCTGTTGAATATGAGCCCCTTGCCGTGGCTGCTAAGCTCCGGAACGATGCCGTCGGTGGAGACACAGAACATGGCGCAGGTTCCCGCGATGTCGGCTGCCTGTCCGGGATGGAACATCCCGCATCCCAGCATGGACTGCATCGTGTCGCCGGCACCTCCGCACACGGGGGTTCCCGCACGGAGGCCAGTGGCCTCTGCGATCTCGGACGTCAGATGGCCTATCACATCCCAGGGCTTCACGATGCGGGGCATCATGCCCTTGTCGATGCCGAGGATCGAGAGCTGCTCGTCTGACCATTTCTTCCTGAGGACATCGTATCCGAGACCCCATCCTGACATCGCTCCCTGATCGATGAACGCATCGGAGGCATTCATCCCGGCGAGATGCATCAGGATGTACGGAGCATTGTGGACGAACTTGGCGCCGCGCTCCTTCGCATCGACGCTCCTATCCATGAACCACCTGGCGAACAGCGCGGGGAACATGCAGCTGGCGTCGGCGTTCCCAGTCTCCTCCCCCCAAATGTCCAGACCCCGGGCGTTTATCGAATCGGCATCCTCCTGGGTACGGGAATCGAGATAATTGATGTACGGGGAGATCGAATCGCCGTTGTCATCGACGACGGTTATCCCGCAGATGATCCCGTCCCCCATGATCGCTCTGATCCCATGGGGGTCCAGCCCCTTGTCGGTCATCTGACGGGAGCATTCCGCCATACCCCTGACCGTCAGAGCGAGATATTCGTCGGGGTCCATCTCGACCCTGCGGGGTCCGGGATACCTTATCGTCGTCTGATGGGACGCCTCTGCGACGCATTCCATCGATTCATCGTAGACGGCGACCTTGACGCTCTGTGTTCCCGCATCGAAGCCGAGATAGTACCTTCCGCTCACGTTATCGGGACTCGCAGGTCCGTCGATATGATGAATGTTGGCGGAGACCTATTTTCCTGGTAGGTCACTCGTACCTGCGGTGGTCGTACCTTCCGTCGCGGATGCGGCCCATGAC
>LVVU01000031.1:0-330 GCA_006954465.1 Candidatus Methanoprimaticola hominis | reverse complement strand
CTGGGACGACATCATGCTCACATGCAGGGTGGCATTCCCGAACGTCCTCTGTATCGGACCGGAATCCACGGAGGTGTACTGCACCTTGTCGTACAGGATGAATTCCGACATCGTATCGTACCCGCCGTATACCAGGAGGAACGACTCCGGACCCATTGCGAACCTGCGGTTCCTCTGAGCCATGATGACATGCCCCACGAGCAGGAGGGGGATCCCGATCGCCACGAACACCTCGGTGACGAGGATGAGCGCGCTGTCGATGCCGTCCGTCTCGCCGATCACAGGGTGTACGAACACCGCGAAGAACACGGTTACGCTTATCGCGAGGCA
>LVVU01000030.1:1834-3907 GCA_006954465.1 Candidatus Methanoprimaticola hominis | reverse complement strand
GGGTCATGCTCCGTCTTCGACCGCTTCGATCTTATCTTCGATGCTGCACAAGGGTACGCCTGTCTTGGCAATCTTCGGAACTTCCAATCCCACATAATCGAGGATATCTCTAGCCTTCTTCGTGACCGGGACAACTCCCCATTCGTCATCTCTGCCGACGGCCTGTATAGTGCTCATCGTATTGAGGACGCTGTTCGAGGTCACGGCCGAATTGTAGTGTCTGAACAGGCTGGCGATCTCGCACTTCATGATCAACGCTACGAATCTCAGGAACTCACGGCCAGATACTGTAACGGGATCGGATGTCCTGAAGCGTCTGTCGTCATCCTTGTCGTAGTCGAAGTTCTGTTCGACGAACCTTCTGACATCGTAGGTGGCCATCATCCTCTCCCAGTCGATGCCTTTGCTTGCCAGCATGACGAAAAGTCCTGCCTTGTTCTCGGCGAATGAGACTGCATTGTTCCTGATGGAGAACCTGAGGCGGCGGCCTTCGGCCACCGCAAAGAAGAAGTTCTTGCTCTTGCCGGCGATCCTGTGGAACTCGGCCATCGGATCGGGGGAATCTATCTTCTTCAGTCTATCGGAGATGGATTCCAGCCTCAGACGTAGGTTCTGGATCTCATCCGAGTTCTTCTTGGTGTCATAGCAGACGAACGCGGTGATGCGCCCGGCTTCGGCAGGCGCATCCTTGACACGGACGAGATCGTACGCATCCTCTCCGACCGAGTTCTTCCTTTTCGACCTGACCACGCAGAGCTCCACCTCCCAGACATCGTAGGCATGCTTCTCGAAGGTCTTGTGCTCGTTCTTCCTCTTCTTGAACTCGGTCATAAGGGATTTGATGGTGGTCATCTCGGTGTTCGCAGGCAGGACGAAGCTGATGTTCTCTGACAGCAGATAATTGATGTTCGCTCCGGAACCGTAGCCTCTGTCGATGGCCACGGTAACATCCGTGCGACCGTAGCCCTTGACCGTTTTGACGAAATCGGCCAAGGTGGCCATATCGGACAAGGTCCCCGGATAGAGTTTGAACATCAGCGGGATGCCGTTGTCGTCCGATGCTATCGCCTTCTTGACCTGGGGGATGTCCTCGTTGTCCTTGTTGGACTTCAGAAACTCGGCCAGCGGGTTGTCATCGGAATAGGTCCCCTTCGTCGTGGAGTCCCATGAGATGATCGAGGGACAGGCGGTCACACGGAGTTCGAAGAAGTGATCCATATTGCCGTTGCACAGCCCGATCTGATGTGTGAACTCGGACAACGATCCGGAGCTGAAATCTCCGTTTAGGGAATAGAACTCGCGGATCATGGTGCGTGTCATAGTGTCCTCGATATGCATGAACGCACCACCTTCGATTGCCAATGCCATTCCGACGCCGAGGATGGTCTTGGCGACATGTGGTCCGAACGACAGTTCGAGGTCGCGTCCGAGACGCGACCGGACTTGGATCATGTGGAGAAGGTACACCGTCCCGTACTCACGGGTCTTCAACCCGTGAGCGAACTCGATCACGGTCATTTCCATCTTGCAGGCGGTCAGCTCCTCCTTCGAGCGCTTCGGGCCGCGTGCCCTCTTGGGTGTGATGATCTCGGTATCCGGGTCATACCTGCCGAGATATACCGTTTCTGTGATCTTACGCCCGTCCACCATCCGGGAAGTGGACCTGTAGGCGTAGAATTTGCCTCCATTCTCTCCAACTTCAGGTCGTCTTCCAGTCTCTTTCTCGCCAAGCCTATTACCCAGAAAGTAATATGTGGGTAATCGTATATAAGGCTTTATTTTATATATCGTTATAGAAAAAATTGTGTAGATTTATAAACGAACTGAGTTCACTAACAGGTTTACATTACCCATAAACAGAATTTCGGATTCTCCATCCCCGGTGAAGGGGATCCGAAGATCATCCCGACGATGCTCCATGCAGGAGGGATCGTGGGAATCAATCGGATTTTTAGAAGGATGAAAAGAGGTTTCGAGCAGGGGTCGCCCCCCGCTCGGATCAAGCGTTGATCGAGACGATCTCGATCTCGAAGTAGAGATCGGCGTTGTACGTCTCGGGGCAGGTCTTGTAGT
>LVVU01000030.1:0-1787 GCA_006954465.1 Candidatus Methanoprimaticola hominis | reverse complement strand
TGCCGTCCACGTTGACCTTGACCATCTGGATTCCGCCGCTGACCGCGGTGGTTCCCTCGAGCGACATCGTGACCTTGACGACGTCGGAGACGGAGTTCACCTGGAAGCTTACCTTGCCGTACTTGCTGTCATCGTTTCCGATGTACTGGTAGGTCTGTCCGGCGGTGGGGAGGTTGGTGATGGTGACCATGTTGTCCGCGTTGGAGAGGGCCGCGATTCCGGTCCATCCGTATGCGGTGGTGATGGTCGCGCTGACTCCGGCGGTGAGATCCTTGCTGTAGATCTCCTTGAACTGGGTGTAGGACATGGTCTGGACCATGTCGACGTCGAAGGTCGTGGACTGACCGGTCTTCATGGCGCCGTCGGATGCGACGTATCCCTCGGAAGCGGGGATCATGACGCGGATCTTGTCGCCGACCTTGTGTCCGACGAGAGACTCCTCGAACATCTTCAGTGCGCCGTTGGAACCGACGGTCACGGAGAACGTGGAGTACGAGGACTTCGAGAAGCTGTACGCCTTGGCGACGTCGTCGTTCTTGCCGATGCTGGCGTAGGAGGTGTCGAAGACAACCGCGTTGTCCTCTCCGTAGTAGGCATAGAACGATCCTATGTAGTTCGTGACGACCTTGTCGCCGTATGCCACTTTCGTGTCATCTTGCTGTATGTAGTGCTCGTCGACGTAGACGCCGATGACGCCCACGCATGCCACGACGAAAACGACGAAGCAGACCGAGAATATCGGGTCCTTCTTCTTTTTGATGCCTTCGCCAGTCATCTATATCGAGCGGACGATATCCTCGTTATAAATAAAGTGTTCTATGGCATCGTCGGAAGCAGGAATTATGTGCCAGCCTCATCATCGTCTGACTCTGAAACGGACGTTCCAGGCCTCTGCCATGCGGCGGCATCTCTCCTCCGATTCCTCTGGGATGGTTCCTCCGACCACGGAGACGGTGACGTCGGGTATGGCGTCCCTGGCCTCCTCGATGAAGGAGATCAGGGCTTTGTAGGAGCCCTTCCCGAACCGGGGCTTGCACAGCTCCATGTACTCCTCCTCGTTCGAGGCGTTGAGGCTGATGGAGATGGCATCGAGGACCTCGGAGAGCTCCGGGACAATGTCCCTTCCGTTGACGAGGTTCCCCAGGCCGTTGGTGTCGAGACGCACCTTCGTTCTCGTTTCCGAATGGATCATCCTCGCGATATCCAGGAGGTCGTCCAGGCGTTCGGTTGGTTCCCCGTATCCGCAGAACACGATCTGATCGGCATCCGATACCTTCTCGCGGATCTCCGCCTCGACCTCCTCGGCGGTCGGCTCATGGACGAGCCAGAGGCTGTCGGCATCCCCGAGGGTCCTGACGCGGTTCCTGACGCAGAAGGTGCACTTGCACGGACACCTGTTAGTCATATTGATGTACCACGCGGAACCGTAGCGGTAGAGGATGCTCATGCGCCGTGAGTCCCTGCGGTACGTGATAAACCTTGCCACCGGGCTGTCTGTCTTTTATCGCCGGTCGCCGATGCGGTGCGCATGTTCGACCTCTACGTGGTCACGGATTCCGATCTCTCCCGCGGACGTACCGATGCGGAGACAGCAAGGCTCGCCTACGAGGGCGGGGCCGATGCGGTGCAGCTCCGCATGAAGCACATCGACGGCAGGGAGATGCTGTGCCAGGCCAGGCAGATCGCTTCGATGGCAGCGGAGAACGACAGGTTCTTCTTCGTCAACGACAGGGTCGACATAGCCATGGCATCCGGTGCCGACGGCGTCCATTTGGGACAGTCGGACA
>LVVU01000029.1:1812-2562 GCA_006954465.1 Candidatus Methanoprimaticola hominis | reverse complement strand
TATGAGATAGTACCTCAGGGAATCGGCTCCGACCTGGTTGATGACCTCCAGGGGCTCGATGACGTTCCCGAGCGACTTGGACATCTTCTGTCCCTTGGGGTCGAGGACCCATCCGTGCATCATGACCTCGTCGTAAGGTGCGCGGTCGAAGGAGATCACTCCGGCTCCCAGCTGGGAGTAGAACCATCCGCGGGTCTGGTCGTGTGCCTCGACGATGAATCTCGGGGGCCACCACTTGTCGAACTCGGCCTTGTTCCTCGGATATCCCAGGTCGGCCCAGGAGGCGACACCGGAGTCGAACCATACGTCGAGGATGTCGGATTCGCGCTTCCAGTGCTGGCCGCCGCACTTGGGAATGTGACGCCGTCGATCCAGGGGCGGTGGGTGTCCATGCCGTCGGTGTAACCCTCGCCCTCCTTGAGCTCCTCGTACTGTCCGACGACCTTGCGGGCTCCGCAGGAGCACTCCCAGACGGGCATGGGGATCCCCCAGTACCTCTGCCTGGAGATGCACCATTCCCTCGCGCCTTCCACCCAGTTCTTCTCCCTGGTGGATCCGGCCCAGTCGGGGACCCATTTGACGCGGTCGATCTCGTCGAGCATCTCCTGCTTGACCTCGGGGACGGCGACGAACCACTGGCGGGTGTTCCTGTAGATGATGGGTGATTTGCATCTCCAGCAGTGCCCGTACCTGTGCTTGATCTTGCCGACGTTGAACATCAGGTTCTTCTCGGTGAGCATCTTGATGACG